>NZ_JBBEBZ010000188.1:6486-12088 GCF_040882075.1 Nitriliruptor sp. | reverse complement strand
ACCCTCGTGAGCGCGATCCCCGCAGCTGCCGTGGGTGTCGCTGAGGTCGATCTCTCCGTCGATCTCCCGCAGGACAGCGAAGGCCGGCCACAGCTCGACCTGACCACCTCACGCGACGTCGACGTTCGCCTGACCAACCTCGCAGATGATCCCCGATCCGTCCGCCTCTACGCCGTGGCCGCGACCCCCACCGAGGACGGCAGCTTCGCGCTCGGCAACCCGACCACAGCGACCTGGTTCGGCCTCGCGGACCAGGAGGTGGAACTGGCCGCGCGTGAACGGGTCACCGTGACCGCAGCCGTCCGGGCCACCTCGGTGACCGCGGGGGCGACGCACGTCGCGGTCGTGCTCGAAGCCGGAACGGGCACCACCCTCGTGACCCGCGCGGCGCGGGTCATCGAACTCGGAGAGCACTCCGGACCGGAGCTCCCGACCTGGCTCGTCGCGCTCGCGCTGCTTCTCATCGTCCTGACCCTCGTCGCGCACGGACAGGAACGACGCGGCCGCGGGGTCCGAGGGTCCTCGGGCCGCACGTCGGGGAGCGTCACCGCGGGCTCGTCGTAGGCTCCGGGGACCGACCAGCCCCCGGAGGCCGACGCCGTGACCGAGATCGATGTGACCGACCGCTCCGTCTACACGCGGACGATCGGCATCGAGCACGACCCGCTCGAAGCACCGCGCCGCCACCTCGACGCCGGCGGCCGCGAGATCGCGCCCGACCTGCTCGCGCTGATGGGCGACACGCCGCTGGTCCGGCTCGACCGGTTGTCGCACGACGTCGGTCCGACCCTGGTCGCCAAGCTCGAGATGCTCAACCCGGGGGGCAGCGTCAAGGACCGCATCGGCATCTCGATGGTCGAGGCCGCCGAGGCCGCGGGGATCCTGAAGCCCGGCGGGACCATCGTCGAACCGACCTCCGGGAACACCGGCGTGGGGCTCGCCATCGTCGCGGCGCGGAAGGGTTACCGCTGCGTGTTCGTGGTCCCCGACAAGGTCAGCGGCGAGAAGGTCTCGCTCATGCGGGCGTACGGCGCCGAGGTGGTGGTGTGCCCGACGGCGGTCGAACCGGAGGACCCCCGGTCCTACTACTCGGTCTCCGACCGGCTCGCCGCGGAACCGAACGCCTTCAAGCCGAACCAGTACTTCAACCAGGCCAACCCGCAGACCCACGCTTTCTCCACCGGCCCGGAGCTGTGGCGCCAGACGGGGGGACGCATCGACGCCTTCGTAGCGGGGGTCGGGACCGGTGGCACGGTCACGGGCGTCGGCCGTTACCTCAAGGAGCGCAAGCCCGACGTCACCATCGTCGGCGCGGATCCGGAGGGGTCGCTGTACTCGGGCGACACCGTCCGTCCCTACCTCGTGGAGGGCATCGGCGAGGACTTCTGGCCCGAGACCTTCGATCCCGACGTCGTCGACGTCTGGGAGCGGGTGTCGGATGCCGAGTCGTTCCAGATGGCGCGCCGCTGCGCCCGCGAGGAGGGGATCCTCATCGGCGGATCCGGCGGGACCGCGCTGGTCGCCGCGCACCGCTTCGCCGCCACCCAGCCCGACGACGCGCTCATCGTCGTCCTGCTGCCCGACTCCGGCCGCGGCTACCTGTCCAAGCTGTACGACGAGACCTGGATGGCCGAACACGGCTTCAACCAGCCGACGGCCGGCAAGGGCAACGTCGGCGACGTACTCGAGGCCAAGAGCAGCGACCGGTTGCCGTCCCTGATCCACCTCCACCCGGGCGAGACGGTGGCCGCCGCGATCGCGCTGCTCAAGGAGTACGGCGTCTCGCAGATGCCGGTCTTCGCCGAAGCGGTGCACGACGACGCCCGCACCGACGACGTGCTCGGATCGATCCGCGAGAACGCGCTGCTCGACGCCGCGCTCAGCGACCCGGGGGTGATGCAACGCGCCATCGGCGAGGTGATGCAGCCGCCGCTGCCTACGGTGTCCCTCGACGACCCCCTCGGTCGTGTTGCCGCCGAGCTCGCCGGCGGTGCCACCGCCCTGCTCGCCCGTGACGGGGACCGCTTCGTCGGCGTGATCACCCGCGCGGACGTGCTCGAGTTCCTCTCGGCACGCGCATGAGGGAGCGCGACGTGACCGACCACCTGACCGACCCGGCGGGCAGCGACGCGACGGCCCACGGCTTCACCACACGCGCTATCCACGTCGGCCAGGAGCCCGACCCCCGGACCGGCGCGGTCATCGTGCCCATCTACCAGACCTCCACCTTCGCGCAGCCGGCCGTCGGTCAGCACCTCGGCTACGAGTACGCGCGGACCGGCAACCCGACCCGGACGGCGCTCCAGGAGTGCCTCGCATCGCTCGAGGGCGCCGAAGCGGCCGTCTGCTTCGCCTCCGGCCTGGCCGCCGAGGATGCGATCATCCGGTTGCTGGCGCCCGGCGATCACATCGTCTGCGCCAACGACGTCTACGGGGGGACCTGGCGCCAGCTCGACCAGGTCCACGCCCGGTTCGGCATCGAGTCGACCCCGGTCGACATGACCGACCTCGACGCGGTCGCCGCCGCCTTCCGGCCGACGACCCGCTACCTGTGGGCCGAGACGCCGTCCAACCCGCTGCTGAAGGTGCTCGACCTCGCCGCCCTGGCCGAGCTCGCGCACGAGCGCGGGGCGTGGCTCGTGGCCGACAACACCTTCGCCACGCCCTACCTGCAGCAGCCCGTCGCGCTCGGTGCCGACATCGTCGTCCACTCCACGACCAAGTACATCGGCGGCCACTCCGACGTCGTCGGCGGGGCGGTGTGCACCGACGAGCGGACCGCGACCGATCTGGCGTTCCTCCAGAACGCGGTCGGCGCCGTCCCCGGCCCGTTCGACAACTTCCTCACGCTGCGCGGCCTGAAGACGCTCGGGGTCCGGATGGACCGCCACACCACGAACGCCACGGCGATCGCCGAGATGCTCGACGCCGATCCCCGGGTCGCGGCCGTCCACTACCCCGGCCTGCCCTCGGACCCGGGCCACGAGCTCGCTCGGGCTCAGATGTCCGGCGCGGGCGGGATGGTCTCGTTCCGCCCGGTCGGCGGCGCCGAGGCCGCCACGCGCCTGTGCGAACGGACCGAGCTGTTCTTCCTCGCCGAGTCGCTCGGCGGCGTGGAGAGCCTGATCGAGGTGCCCGGGACCATGACCCACGCGTCCGTGGCCGGCACACCGCTCGAGGTGCCCGACGACCTCGTCCGGCTGTCGGTCGGGATCGAGGACATCGACGACCTGCTCGCCGATCTCGACGCGGCGCTCGGGGCCGCGACCGGCTGATGCGCGTGCCGTAGCGGAGGCTGTGGTCACGCCGGTCGGTGGCCGATACTCCCGGTGTGCGCCGGAACGTCCGGCGAGGGAGGAGCCAGCGTGCGGCGACGGAGCTGCAGGACGGGACTCGTCCTGGCCACGCTCTGCGCCCTGATCCTGTCGGGGTGCAGCAACGTCGTCACCCTCGAGCTGCCGTCGCTGGCCGACCTCGACCCTCGGTCCCCGGGGCTGCAGTCGACCATCGTGGCTCCGACCGGTGAGGTCCTCGCCGTCCTGCGGCGCGAGCACCGCGAGCCCGTCAGCCTGACCGCGATGCCGAGCCACCTCATCGACGCGGTCCTGGTCGCCGAGGACCAGCGGTTCTTCGATCACGGCGGGGTCGACGCACGCGCCGTCCTCCGCGCCTTCCTGCGCAACACGGCCATCGGCGAGATCGAGCAGGGCGGATCCACCATCACCCAGCAGCTGGTGAGCCTGCTGTACGAACCCGCAGCGGGCGCGACCTACGACGCCAAGCTGACCGAGGCGTTGCTGGCCCGCGAGATGGAACGGACACGCACCAAGGCGTCGATCCTCGCGGACTACCTCAACACCGTCTACCTCGGCGAGGGCGCCTACGGGGTCCAGGCGGCAGCCGAGACCTACTTCCGCCTCGACGTCGGCGAGCTCGACATCGCCCAGTCCGCGCTGCTCGCCGCCATCATCCGGGCACCGTCGTCGTTGTCGCCCGCCAACGATCCCGATGCGGCCCTGTGGCGCCGTGACGACGTCCTGCGTCGCATGGCGGTCACGGGCGACATCACCGACCGGGAGCGGGACGTCGCGCTCGCGACGCCCATCGAGGTCCACGCCCGAGAACCGCTGCCCCGGTCCCGGGAACCACACCTCGTCGAGCTCGTCGTCCGGCGGTTGATGGCCGACCCGAGCTTCGGTGCCAGCGAGGCCGAGCGGGCCGATCGGCTGTACCGCGGTGGGCTGACCATCCACACGACGGTGGACCTCGAGCTGCAGCAGCTCACACGGGACACGCTCGCCGCCCACCTGCCCGGAGAGGACGACCCGGAGGCGGCAGCGACGCTGATCGATCCCGCGACCGGGCACGTCCTGGCCCTCACGGGCAACCGCAGCTACGACCAGCTCCAGTACGACCTCGCGTCGCAGGCCCGCCGACAGCCGGGGTCGACCTTCAAGACCTTCGTGCTCGCCGCCGCGATCGCGGCCGGCTACCACCCCGAGGACCGGCTCGATGGCACGCCGGGCACGCTGGACACGGCCCAGGGCCCCTGGCGGGTCCGCAACTACGACCGCACCGACCCGCGTGACGTGACGCTCGCCGGCGCCACCCGTCTGTCGGTCAACGCCGCCTACGCCCGCCTCGGGCTCGACATCGGCATCGACCGGGTCGCTGGCACCGCACGCGCCATGGGGGTGCGTTCTCCCGTCCCCGCCGGCGAGGCGCAGATCACCCTCGGGGGTGGCGAGCTCGGCGTGACGACGTGGGACATGGCCGCCGCGTACGCGACCCTGGCCAACGGCGGCGAACACGTGCCGACCACCGTCATCGCCCGCATCGAGGACAACCGGGGCGAGGTGGTCTGGCTGCCGGACCGCACGCCCCGGCTGGCGCTCAGCCCCGACGTCGCGTACGTCACCACCGGGGTCCTGCAGGGCGTGGTCGAGGCTGGGACGGGGCTGGCCGCACGCGTGCCCGGTTGGGAGGTCGCCGGCAAGACCGGGACCACCTCGGACCACGTGGACGCGTGGTTCGCGGGGACGACGCCGGTCCTGTCGGCCGCCGTGTGGGTCGGGCACGTCGAGGGCAACGTCCCGCTCACCAACGTCCGCGGCGTCCGGCAGGTCACGGGCGGCTCGATCCCCGCCGAGATCTTCGCCGACCTGCTCCGCGGCGCGCTCGCCGATCGCGACCCGGTCGGCTTCGTGCTCGACGACGCCCACTGGGTCGACGTCGAGATCGACCCCCTGACCGGGCTGCGGGCGGCGGCGTGGTGCCCCGGCGAGCGTGTCCGCGTCCCGAGGGTCCTCGCGCCGAGGGAGTCGTGCCCGGAACCACCCCCGCCGCCGGCCCGTCCACCCCCACCCCCGCCGTCCGAGCCGACACCGACGCCCGCCCCGGGCACTCCACCACCGGATGGCGGCGCCGAGGACGGCGGTGCCCCCCCAGCGACCGAGCCACCCGCCGTCGAGCCCGCACCGACGCCGACACCGACCCCGGCCCCGACGCCGACGCCACCGACCGAGCCACCGTCCAGCAACGACGGGGCCGACGGGACCGACGGGACCGACGGGACCGACGGCTAGCCTCGCCTGCCCCTCCG
>NZ_JBBEBZ010000188.1:3098-6386 GCF_040882075.1 Nitriliruptor sp. | reverse complement strand
CCGACGGGACCGACGGGACCGACGGGACCGACGGCTAGCCTCGCCTGCCCCTCCGAGCGAGGATCCTTCGTGCGAGCGCTCCTCGTCTTCAACCCGAACGCGACCACCACCGACGACGGGGTCCGCGACGTCATCGCGTCGGCGCTGGCGTCGACGGTCGACCTCGAGGTCGTGGCCACCAAGCAGCGGGGTCACGCCACCCACCTGGTCGCCGGCGCCGTCCACGAGGGAGTCGAGGCGGTGTTCGCCCTCGGTGGCGACGGGACCGCCAACGAGGTCCTCCAGGCCCTCGCCGGCACCGACGTCCTGCTCGGCATCATCCCCGGCGGCGGAGCGAACGTGCTGGCCCGGGCCCTCGGGCTCCCCAACGATGCCGTCGACGCGACCGCCGTCGTGCTCGACCACCTCCGCGCCGGCCGTGACCGGCGCATCACCCTCGGGCGGGCGGGGACGCGGTACTTCGGGTTCAACGCGGGCTACGGCTTCGACGCGGCGGTCGTCCGGCACGTCGAACAGCACCCGGACCGCAAGCGTCGGTTCAAGCAGGGGGCGTTCGTCTACGCCACCGCGCACGAGTGGTTCGTCGGATCACGCCGCGAGGGCACCGCGATCACGGTCCGGACCCCCGACGGCATCGACCACGGTCCGTTCGCGCTCACCCTGCTCGCCAACGCCGACCCGTACACCTACCTCGGCGACCGCCCGATGCGGGCCCACCCCGATGCCCGGTTCGAGCTCGGGCTCGACCTGCTCGCGATCCCCGCGGTCGGGACGACGGCGCTCCTGCGGATCCTGTCGCGGGCGTTCGCCGAGGGTGGTCACGTCGCCCGCGGCGAGGTGCGCTACTGGCACGACCTCGACGGCTTCACGCTCACGGCCACCGAACCCCAGCCCCTGATGGTGGACGGGGACTACGCCGGCGAGCACCGGTCGGTCACGTTCACGGCGGTCCGGGACGCGCTCCGCGTCCTCGCCTGAGCATCACATCTCGGCCGCGCACGTGCGGATGGCGCGCGAGCTGGTGCCGTCCACGTCGAGTGCGTGCTGGAGCAAGCAGAAGTCCTTGACAGCGCGAGCACGTCGGTTACGGTCCCGTACCTACACTTCGTGAAGAACTTCACGAGCGGTGCCGGAGCCTGGCGGTCCGGCCCCCGCGCACCTTCCGACGTCCTCGGACGTTGCACCACCCGGCGGCGGCCCACGGCCCCCCGGACACGGCAGCGGGCCTCCCGGCCCCCCCGGACCACGACGGCGTCGCTGACGCCCAACGGAGAGCGAACATGGACTGGCGCGGACGCGCATCCTGCACCGATGAGGATCCCGAGCTGTTCTTCCCCATCGGGACCACCGGCCCCGCCGTCGACCAGGCGGACGCCGCCAAGCGTGTCTGCGCCCGTTGCGACGTCCGCGAGGAGTGCCTCGAGTTCGCGCTGTCGACCAACCAGGACGCCGGCGTCTGGGGCGGACTGACCGAGGACGAGCGTCGCACCCTCAAGCGTGCCCGTCAGCGCCGTCGTCGTATGGCCAGCTGACACCGCGTGCCCACGCGCACCTACCTCACCACGCCACCCGGCCGGGAGCCTTCCGAGGCGACCGGCCGGTCGGCGTCGGAGGACGTCGAACGCTACGTCTCCGGCCCCACCGAACCGGTCGAGCCGAAGGTCGCCTCCCGCTGGCGCGGCCCGCTGCTGGTCGTCGTGACCGCTGCGCTGCTCGTGGCCATCCTCGTCACCATCCTGCGCGTCTCCGCAGCGTCGCAGGCACAGGACCCCTCGCTCGACGCGGGGCTCGACGCCACGCCGGCCGACGAGGGACCGACGCTGCGTGACACGATCCCCGCCCCGGGCGGGGCCCCGCAGGACGAGGGCCTCCCGGGCGAGAGCTGACCCTCCTCCGCTCGCCGTCGGTCCCCCCCGGTACGGGCCGTCAGCGCGGGAGCGGGAGCAGCGCCTCGCAGGTGGTCCCGCCGTCGGGACCTGCGCGGTTCACCTCGAGCGTGCCGCCGAGCTCGGACTCGACCAGCGTCGTCGCGATCTGCAGACCGAGGTTGGCGTCCGCCGCGACGGTCCAGCCCTCCGGTATCCCGACCCCATCGTCCTTGACCGTGAGGTGGAGGGAGGCCGGACGCCGTTCGAGATCGATGACGACCGCGCCGCCGCGCCCGGGGAACGCGTGCTCGACCGAGTTCTGGACCAGCTCGGACAGCACCAGCGCGAGCGGGGTCGCGACCTCGGCGGGCAGCTCACCCGCACCACCGGTCAGCTCCATGGTCACCGGGTGGGTGGGGTCGGTCAGGCCGGTGCCGAGCATGTCGAGCAGGCGGCCGGCGACCTTGTCGAAGCTCACCCGCTGCCGGGAATCCTGCGACAGGGTCTCGTGGACGAGCGCGATCGAGGAGATGCGCCGCACGGACTCGCCGAGCGCCAGCCGGGCTTCCTCGGAGGAGAGGCGACGCGACTGCAGCCGCAACAGCGAGGCGACCGTCTGCAGGTTGTTCTTCACCCGGTGGTGGATCTCCCGGATGGTCGCGTCCTTGTAGAGCAGCAGACGCTCGTGACGACGCAGCTCGGTGACCTCACGGATCAGCACCAGAGCACCGAGGACGTGGTGTGCGCGGGTGAGGGGGAGCAACCGACGCAGCACGACAGCGCCGCGGGCTTCGACCTCGGACTCGAGCGGCTCGCCGTCGCCGAGCGCTTCGAGCATGGCGACGTCGTCGAGATCGAAGTCGCCGAGGTTGCGGCCGACGACGTTGTCGACCACGCCGAGCCGTCGGTAGGCGCTGATGGCGTTCGGCGAGGCGTAGACCACCGTCCCGGACGGGTCGAGCCGCATCAGCCCGTCGCCGACGCGGGGCGCGAGCTCGCGTTCGGGGTCCTCGTCGGGGAACGGGAAGGCGCCCGACGCGAGCATCGCGGACAGCTCGTTGGCCGCCTGGAGGTAGGTGAGCTCGAGCTGCGAGGGAGCACGGACCATCGACAGGTTGGCCTCGCGGGTCACCACCGCGATGACGTCACCCTCGAGCGGGACCGGGATCGCCTCCTCACGCACCGGGACGCCGGTCGACCAGTCCGGCTCACCGTCCCGGACGATCTGGCCCTCGGCGAAGGCACGCGTCACCCCCGGCCGGGCATCGGCCGCGAAGGTCGTCCCGACCAGGTCCTCGTTGTAGATCGTCTGCGCCGTGTAGGGACGCATCTGCGCCACGACGGTCAGCTCGCCGGTCTCCGGGGCGCGACAGAACAGCACCAGGTCGGCGAACGAGAGGTCCGCCAGGATCTGCCAGTC
>NZ_JBBEBZ010000188.1:0-2998 GCF_040882075.1 Nitriliruptor sp. | reverse complement strand
AGCCGCGCCAGGACCTTCTGGAGCGGTCCGGTCAGCTGAGCGACCGTGTCGTTCTCGCCGGAGGGCGAGGGTCGACGACGGCGATCGGAGGGGGAGGAGGCGGTCATGCGGCGGAGCCTAGCGGCCGGGGTGCACCGCTCGGTGGGCCCGGCGGGTCACCGCCCGCGCCAGGCCGGTGCTCGCTTCTCGAAGAACGCGGTCACGCCTTCGACCACGTCCTCGGTGCCGATCGTGAGGTCGAGCATCCCGTGCAGGTAGGCCATCGCCGCGTTCGGGTGCATCTGCCGCGCCTCGTGGAACGAGCGACGGCCGAGCGCGAGCGCGAGGGGTGCCCCGGCCAGCAGCTCGCTCACCAGCGCGTCGACCGCGGTGTCGAGCTCCTCGTCGGGCACGACCTGGTTCACCAGACCCCACGCTCGCGCCTCGGCAGCCGACACGCGGCGACCGGTCATCATCAGCTCGAGCGCCCGCTTCGGACCGAGGTGCTCGGTCAGGAGCGCGGAGATCACGTACGGCCAGAGCCCGACGCGCACCTCCGGGGTGCCGAACTCCGCGGTCTCGGTGGCCACGAGCAGATCGCAGGCCAACGCCACGCCGAGCCCGCCGGCGAGCGCGTGCCCGTTGACCCGCCCCACCAACGGCACCGGGAGCCGACCGACGGCCGCGAACAGCTCACGGAGCAGGCCTCGCTGGTCGTGCTGCTCGACGACGGTCGCATCCGCCGCCAGCCCACCGGCGAGGTCCGCACCCGCGCAGAACGCCCGGTCCCCCGCGCCGGTCAGCACGACCACCCGCACCTCGGGGTCGTCGGCGGTGGCCAGGGCCGCGGTGAGGCCGCGAAGGACGTCCGCGTTCAGCGCGTTGCGTCGCTCGGGACGGTCGATGGTCACCCGCAGCACCGCGTCGTGCCGCTCGGTCCGCACGCTCACTTCGGCTCCTCGTGTGCAGCGTCACCCGACCGAGCCCGGTCGACCGGTGCGCGGATGATAGGTCTGCGACGTCCGCAGCTCTCCGTCCTGCGCGTGACACCATCACGTCCTGTCAGGGGCTGACCGTGCCGTTCACCATCGCCGTCGTGCTCATCGCCGTCCTCGCGTCCGCCGTGCGCGGCGGGCGGCTGCGGCGTCTGGCTGAAGCCCCGATCGAAGCTCCCTGGCTGCTGTTCCTGGGCCTCGGCGTCCAGATCGCGGTCGACATCGCCGCGGGTCGAGGCGTGCTCGCCGACGCGAGCCTCGCCGGGTCGCTGCTGCTGGTCCTCAGCCAGCTGATCGTGGTCGGCTGGCTCCTGTGGAACCGGCACCTCCCCGGGGTGTGGCTCGTCGCCGCTGGCCTGGCGCTGAACGCCGCCGTCATGGCGGCGAACGGAGCCATGCCGGTCGACCCCGGCGCGATGCGGGCGCTCGGGCTCGGCGAGCTCACCGTCGCTCCCGGCAAGCACACGTTGCTGACCGACGAGACCCGCCTGCCGTGGCTCGCGGACGTGCTCCCCGTGCCGCCGCTCCGATCGATCCTGTCGGTCGGCGACCTGTGCATCGGCGTGGGCCTGGTGCCGCTGACCCACGCCCTGATGACCTGGCGTTCCGGCTCCGACCACCGGGGAGGGACGGAGCGCGACGTCAGCGACGCGCCGATGTCCTGACCCGGCGTTCGGCGACCTCGATCACGGCCCGCACCACCTCGAGGTCCTCGACCTCGCGCACGAGGCGCACGGTGACCTCGTGCCGCTGCCCCCCATCGGTCAGGTCGGGCTCGTAGCGGTCGACCTCACAGCAGGCCACGACGATCCGCGCGGCGCGGGCGATGCCGGCGTCGGCCCGGCGCACCTTCGCCGGATCGCCGTGTGCCCGCACGATCGCCGCCACCCGGTCGAGGTCACCCGCCGACGCGATCACCCGAGCTCCCGCCTCGGCCAGCTCCGCCCGCGTCGGTCGGTCCTCGGGTTCGAGACGGATGTGGCCGAGCTCGTGGAGGTAGGCCGCCTGCTCGATCTCGAGCGCGCTCGCCGCATCGGCGCCGAGCTCGAGCGCCACGTCCCGCGCCAGGGACCCGACCCGGACACCGTGCTCAGCAGCGACCGTGCCGAGCTGTTCGGGCAGGCGCGACATGGCACGGATCGTCTGGTCGTAGGCCGTGGTCACACCCGCGAACCTCGCCAGCCCGATACGGGCCGCGAGCAGCGGGATCAGCATGGAGGGCAGCGTCCACGGGCCGAGGGGGCGGTGGACCAGCGCGCCCATGACGGCGGTCGAGGCGATGGCCACGTCCGCGGTCCAGGTGGCCCGGATCTCGTCGGCGACGCGACGGAGCGGGAACCGTGTCTCCTCACCGAGGATCAGCACCTGCAGCGCCGGGAGGACGGTGACGAGGACGAGGGCGACGAGGACCGCCGCGGTGAGGTCGAGTTCGATGCCGCTCCCCGGCGCAGCGCGCCAGGGGTCACCGGTGCTGCGACCGAACGCGGCGAGACCCGCCAGGACCCACGCGGTCGAGACCGACACGACGAGGTTGGCGACGGCACCGGCGGCGCGGTCCCGCAGACGCGCCAGGCCCCACCCGCAGATCGTCAGGAGGGCGAGCATCGGTGCGGCTACCCCGATCAGGGCACCCATCGCGACGACGGCGGTGGAGGTCGGCACCGGCCGACCTCGCGGCGGGCGGATCGGCAGCAGCTCGGTGACCGCGATCGCGACCACGATGAGGACGAGGTGGTGCACCGCGACGGGCTCCTCCGGCGGCGCGCCGAACAGCCACGCGACCGACCCCACGAGCACCGCCACGAGGCCCGGCAGGGAGTGCGCCAGCTTGGTCCGCCGTGGGGGCGTCACGCGTCCGCCTCGCTGCCGGCGGCGTGGTTGCTGACGGTGTGGACCTCGGGGATGGCGTGACCGTGGAGCTCGGCCGACGACGCGAACTCGACGGTCGGTTGCCACCCGAGACGCTCGACCACGACGGCCAGGGCCTCGACCGCCTTCGCGTCGAACTGACGCCCGGCGCAGCG
>NZ_JBBEBZ010000187.1:0-12810 GCF_040882075.1 Nitriliruptor sp. | reverse complement strand
TGCGCCAACTGCGGCGGCCCGTACTGGGACAGCTACTCGGTCACCAAGGGCGTCGACCAGATCATCCCGGTCGACGTGTACGTGCCGGGCTGCCCGCCCCGCCCCGAAGCGCTGCTCGACGGGATCATCGCCCTGCAGGACCGCATCCAGGGCGAGTCGCTCAAGGAGCGGATCGCGGGCCGCAAGCTCGACCCCCTCACCATCGGTGAGGACACCTCGCCCCCGACCGTCACCGCCGGAGCCTGATGTGGCTGGTTCCGTCCTCGCGCGGCGCGACCGCGCCCTCACCCCCGACGAGCAGGTCGCGCTGTTGCGCGACCGCCTCGGCGACGACGCCGTGCTCGACGTCACCGACGCCTACGGGGTCCTGACCGTCCACGTCGATCCCACCCGCTGGGTCGACGTCGCCGAGCGCTGCCGCGACGAGGAGCTGCTCGCCTACGACCTGTTCGATTCGGTCTTCGGCATCGACGCCCGCGACGAGGGGTTCGACGTCGTCGCGATCCTCTACGCCACCTCCACCGGCACCCGCGTGGCCCTGCGTGCGCGCGTGCCCGGCGGTCGCGACGAACCGGTCATCGCCTCCCTGACGGGTCTGTTCCGCGGCGCGGACTGGCACGAGCGCGAGACCTGGGACATGTTCGGCATCGAGTTCGAGGGGCACCCCGGGCTCGCCCCCCGCATCCTGACGGTCGAGAACTTCGAGGGCTGGCCGCTGCGCAAGGACTTCCCGCTCGCCACGCGGGCAGCCAAGCCGTGGCCGGGCGTCAAGGAGCCCGCCGAGCTCGACGAGGACGGCAACGTGATCGAGCGCGAACCGCGCCTCGGTGACGCTCCCGGCCCGTACGAGCTCGACAAGGCCATGGCCGAGCAGGCCAAGCTCGCCAACCCCACGCCCGAGCCCGCGACCGCGTCGGGCGATGCGGTCGAGGACCGGGCCGAGGACGCCGACCAGGCGGCCGACTCCGGCGCCGTGCTCGCCGGTGACACCGAGCTCGAGGCCGAGCGGGCCGAGGCCCAGGCCAGCGACGCCGCCGTGGACGCTGCAGCCGAGACGGCGACCGACGAGCGCGACGCCGCGGAGCAGCGGGTCGAGGAGCGCGCTCCCGAGGGCCAGACCGACCCGGACGCGGCGTCCGCGGCCAAGGACACCGCCGACGACGCGCGCAAGCGCCAGGCCGAGGCTCGCGCCCAGAAGGCCGCCGAGCGCCGCGAGGCCGCCGAGGCCGAAGCCGCCGCCGCGACCGGCGGAGCGACCGCGTCCGAGGCCGAACGCGGCGGCGAGGCATCCGAGGATGGCGGCGCCGGCCAGCGCGGAGACGAGCCCGACGGCACCGACACGGACGAGGATCGATCGTGAGCGACCTCTCCACGCGCGAGCAGCTGCACCCGGGGACCGCTCCGGGCGAGACCGTGGCGCTCGAGATCGTCGACCGCAGCGACTTCGCCACCCAGGACATGTCGGTCTCGATCGGCCCGGCTCACCCGGCCACCCACGGCGTGTTCCGCATCGTCCTCGAGCTCGACGGTGAGCGGGTCAAGGCCGCCCGGCCGGTGATCGGCTACATGCACCGCGGTTTCGAGAAGCTCGCCGAGCACCGCGACTACCGCCAGATCATGGCGCTGGTCAACCGCCACGACTGGCTGTCGGGCTTCTCCAACGAGTTCCCGGTGGCGCTCGCCGTCGAGAAGATGATGGAGTTCGAGGTCCCCGAACGGGCCCAGTGGATCCGCATGCTCATGGCGGAGTGGAACCGGATCCTCAACCACCTGATGTTCGTCGGCTCGTACGCCATCGAGCTCGGTGCCATCACGCCGATGTTCTACGCGTTCCGCGAACGCGAGGACATCCAGCACCTGATGGAGTCCGCCACGGGTGGCCGGCTGCACTTCACCTACAACCAGGTGGGTGGCGTCAAGATCGACCTGCCGAAGGGCTTCCTCAAGCGCTCGGCCGAGCTGTCGACGCTCGTCCGCAGCCGCCTGCAGGACTACGACGACCTCGTCCTCGGCAACGAGATCTTCCAGGGCCGCACCAAGGGAGTCGGGCCGCTTCCGACCGACGTCGCGCTGTCGCTCGGTGTGACCGGGCCGACGCTGCAGGCCACGGGGCTGCCCGAGGACGTGCGCGTCACCGAGCCCTACCTGCTCTACGACCGCATCGACGTCCCGGTGCCGGTGGGTGAGAACGGCGACTCGTTCGACCGCTTCTACGTCCTGCTGCGTCGTATCCGCGCCTCGCTGGACATCATCGACCAGATCCTCGACCACATCCCGTCGGGCCCGGTCAACAGCAAGCTGCCGAAGATGGTCAAGGCGCCCGAGGGCTCCACCTACGTGCGGACCGAGAACCCGCTGGGTCAGCTCGGCTACTGGCTCGAATCCGATGGGGGTCGGACCCCGTGGCGCCTCAAGATGCGCACCCCCTCCTTCTCCAACGTGCAGGCGATCCCGTACCTGCTCGAGGGGGTCCTGCTGCCCGACGCCATCTCGGTGCTCGGGAGCGTCTTCTTCGTCGTGGGGGACATCGACCGATGAGCGACCTCTTCCTCGGCCGGTCCCTCGAGCTGATCACCCACGGTGTGCTCGGGCAGGCCTCGTCGATCATGAACGTCGCCGACAGCTTCTGGCTGTCGGCGCTGCTGAAGGTCGCGTTCATCCTGGGGCTGTTCTTCGTGGTGCCGCTCGTCGGTGGCTACCTCGAGCACAAGGTGATGGCCCGCATGCAGCACCGTCGCGGTCCGGTCGAGGCCGGTCCGTTCGGGTCGCTGCAGCTGGTCGCCGACGGGATCAAGTTCATCCAGAAGGAGGACATCATCCCGGCGGCGGCCGACAAGTGGGTCTTCTCGCTGGCCCCGGGTGTGGCGCTCGTCCCCGCGATGCTGATCTTCCTGGTGGTCCCGCTCGGCCCCGGCGTGTGGGCCGAGGATCTCGAGCTCGGGCTGTTCTACGCCCTCGCGATCAGCTCGATCACGGTGCTCGGCATCCTGATGGGTGGCTGGGCGTCGGCCAACAAGTTCTCGCTGATCGGTGGCATGCGCGCCGCCGGCCAGCTCATCGCCTACGAGCTGCCCCTGTTCCTCGCCGCGGTGGCGGTGGCGGTCCAGGCCGGCACGCTGTCGCTGGTCGGCATCGTCGAGGCGCAGAGCACCTTCATGATCGCCGGGACCGACATCAACGTCTGGTTCGTCTTCCCGCAGATCCTGGGCTTCGGCATCTTCTTCCTCGCGGCGATGGCCGAGCTGTCGCGTCCGCCCTTCGACATGCCGATCGCCGACTCCGAGCTGGTCTTCGGCTACATGACCGAGTACACGGGCATCAAGTACGCGATGTACATGCTGACCGAGTACGCCGGCATGATCACGATGTCGGCACTGATGGTGGTGCTGTACCTCGGTGGCTGGCAGCTGCTGCCGGGCGTGCCCCTGCCGGGCTGCGACGGGGCGGGCGGCCTGTTCGACTGCGGTGTCCTCGGGACCCTCGGCGGCGTGGCCATCACCCTCGGCAAGGTCCTGCTGCTGGTCTTCGTCTTCGTGTGGGCGCGCGTCGCCTACCCGCGCCTCCGCGAGGACCAGCTCCAGCGGATGGCGTGGCTGGTGCTCATCCCGCTCTCGCTGGTCAACCTCGCCGCCGTCGCCGTGCTGAAGGTGGTCCTCTAGATGTCCGTGACCTCCACACCGAACTCGCGCGAAGAGCGCGGCGGCAGCAACCCGCCGGGTGTCGGGCTCCTCAAGGGGCTCGCCGTCACCATCAAGCACCTGTTCAAGCGCCCCGTGACCCAGATGTACCCCAAGGAGCGGCCGGTCCTCGCGCCGCGCACCCGGGGCGTCATCGCGCTGATGGACGAGAACTGCACGGTCTGCATGCTGTGCGCCCGCGAGTGCCCGGACTGGTGCATCTACATCGACTCCCACAAGGAGACGGTGCCGCCGGCCAAGGAGGGCGGCCGCGCCCGCACACGCAACGTCCTCGACCGGTTCGCGATCGACTTCTCGCTGTGCATGTACTGCGGTATCTGCGTCGAGGTGTGCCCCTTCGACGCGCTGTGGTGGAGCCCGGAGTTCGAGTACGCCGAGTACGAGATGCCGCGCCTGATCCACGAGATGGACAAGCTGCGCGCGTGGGCCGACACCGTCCCGCCGCCGCCGGCGCTCGACGACGGCGCCGACACCATCCCCGAGGTCGCTGCCGCCATCGACAAGGTCGAGCAGGAACGCGAGCTCGAGGCGGCCAAGGCGGCCGAGGCCGAGCAGGCGAAGCAGGCCGCGGACAGCGGCGCCGAGGGGACCGGTGACGCCCCGAAGGCCGCGAAGAAGGCCGAGATCAAGGTCGAGAGCAAGGGCGAGATCGACCAGGAGACCTTCGATGCGCTGATCGCCGAGGGCAAGTCCGAGCGCGTCGCCCGGTCGAAGGCGAAGGCCGCGTGGGTAAAGAAGGAGAAGGCTCGCCTGCAGGCCGAGCAGGATGCGGCCGAGCCCGCCGAGGCCGAGGCCGCGCCGGCTGCCGCCCCGAAGGCCGCCGAGATCGAGGTCGAGGCCGGCCAGATCGACCAGGAGACCTACGACGCGCTGATCGCCGAGGGCAAGACCGAGCGGATGGCTCGAGCCAAGGCGAAAGCGGCCTACGTCCGCAAGGAACGCAAGCGGCTCCAGGCGGAGCAGGACGCCGGTGGCGCCGCCGCCGCGGACGACGCGCCCGCCGCGGAGGCACCCGCCGATGACGCGCCAGCCGCCGACGACGCGCCGGCCGCCGATGCCGCGCCGGCCGCCGATGACGCTGCCGACGACGTCCCCGCCGCTGAAGCCCCGGCCAAGCAGCGGGTCACCGACGTCCACGTCGAGGCGACCGGCGAGATCGACCAGGAGACCTACGACGCGCTGATCGCGGAGGGCACGTCCGACCGCATCGCGCGTGCGAAGGCCAAGGCCGCCTGGGTCAAGAAGCGCAAGCAGGAGATCATCGACCAGGGGGGTGAGGCATGAGCGGCGCCGGATGCCCCCTGTGGGGTCCTGAGGGGCCGTCGCCCCGGGCGCGGGGCGCTGCTCATCTGGCGGTCTCGGAGGGATGGATATGACCGGGCACGACGTCGTCTTCATCCTGGTCGCGCTGCTGACCGCGGGCGCCGCGGTCAAGACGGTCACCTCGACCAACCTGGTGCACGCCGCGATCTACCTGGCGACCACGCTCGCCGGGATCGCCGGGGTGTTCCTGGTCCTGGCCGCCGACTTCCTGGCGCTCGTGCAGCTGGTGGTCTACGTCGGCGCGGTCGCGGTGCTGTTCCTGTTCGGTCTGATGCTGACCCGGGCACCGATCGGCCGCGAAGCGCTCGACTCCCAGAACCGGGGACTGGCCCTGGCGGTCAGCACCGTGCTGTTCGTGGTGCTCTCGGTCCTGATCGTGCAGGCGTTCGGCGACGTCCGCGTCGCCGAGGTCGCCGGCCCGAACATCGCCGACCTGGGTCTGGCCATCTTCGCGGCCTGGGTGCTGCCGTTCGAGCTCCTCTCGATGCTGCTCCTCGGGGCGCTGATCGGCGCGATCGTGCTCTCGCGCCGCGAGACCGGTGAGTCCGGTGTCGAGGCCGAGGTCACTCGCATCGAGCTCGGTGACGCGCCGTCGACCGAGCACGACCGGCGGGACGGGGTCGCCCCGGGCTCGGGGCGCGGGAAGCTCGATCCGGTGGCCCGGGCCGAGTACCCCGAGGCCACGACCGGGACCGCACCCGGCGGGAAGGACCACGCGTGAGCCTCGTCGGACCGCTCCTGCTGGCCACGTTCCTGTTCTGCCTGGGCGTGTACGGCATCATCGCGCGGCGCAACGCCGTGCTCGTGCTGATCAGCGTCGAGCTCATGCTGAACGCGGTGAACATCAACCTCGTCGCGTTCCAGAACCTGCTCTACCCCGGCGAGCCGCTGTTCTCGGGGCAGATCTTCGCGCTGTTCATCATCGCCGTCGCCGCCGCCGAGGTCGGCGTCGGTCTGGCCATCGTCTTCAACCTCTTCCGCAACCGGGCATCGGTCGACGTCGACGACGTCGATCTCATGCGCTGGTAGGGGGCCGCCAACGTGGGAACCGTGATGGAGTACGCCTGGCTGGTGGTGCTGTTGCCGTTGGCGTCCGCCGTGGCGATCAGCCTGTTCGGCAAGAGTTTGCCGGGCAAGGGCAGCGAGCTCGGTGTCCTGTCGGTCGGGATCGGCTTCGTGCTGTCGATCCTGATCGCCTGGGAGACGTTCACCAACAGCCAGCTCGAGCCGCTCGAGCGCGCTTTCGCGTGGTCGCCGCTCGGGGGTGGGTTCGTTCTCGAGCTCGGCATGCTGGTCGACGGCCTGACCGCGATGATGCTGCTGCTGGTCACCACCGTGTCGCTGATGGTGCACATCTACTCGCGCGAGTACATGAAGGGTGAACCGCGTTTCACCTACTACTTCGCGATGCTGTCGCTGTTCACGTTCTCCATGCTCGTGCTGGTCATCGCCAACAACACCCTCCAGGCCGTGGTCGGCTGGGAGCTGGTCGGCATCTGCTCGTTCCTGCTGATCGGCTTCTACTGGGAGGAGAAGTCGAACCAGGACGCGGCCAACAAGGCGTTCCTGACCACCAAGTTCGGCGACGTCGGTCTGATCGTGGGGGTCATCGTCCTGTCGGCGGGGATGTTCGAGACGACCGACACCCCGTTCAACATCCTGCAGACCACCGAGGCCGCCGCCAACGGTGACCTGCCGATGGGCACCATCGTGCTCGGCATGTTGCTGATCTTCCTCGGCTGCGTGGCGAAGTCGGGTCAGATGCCGCTCCACGTGTGGCTGCCGGACGCGATGGCCGGTCCGACCCCGGTGTCGGCGCTCATCCACGCGGCCACCATGGTCACCGCCGGGGTGTTCCTGATCGCCCGCCTCTACCCGGTGGTCGCCCAGTCCTACGCGGTCATGGCCACGATCGCCATCGTCGGCGTGATCACCCTGTTCTTCGGCGGCCTGCTCGCCGTCGTCCAGGACGACATCAAGAAGGTTCTGGCCTACTCGACCGTCTCGCAGCTCGGCTACATGATGGCCGCGCTCGGGATCGGTGGGTACACCGCCGGCATCTTCCACCTGTTCACCCACGGCTTCTTCAAGGCCCTGCTGTTCCTCGGCTCCGGGTCGCTGATCCACGCGGTGCACAGCAACAACATGTCGGACATGGGGGGCATGCGGAAACCGATGCCCTACACGTTCTGGACGTTCATCATCGGGACGTTGGCGCTCGCCGGGTTCCCGTTGACCGCCGGGTTCTTCAGCAAGGACGAGATCCTGGTCTCCGCGGGGATCTTCGCCGCGAACGGGTACGTGCTCGGCGACGTGGTGTTCTGGCTCGGCCTGCTCGCCGCGTTCGTCACGACCTTCTACATGGCCCGCGCCTGCTTCCTCATCTTCGGTGGCGAGCACCGCGGTCACCACGCCCCGCACGAGTCCGGCCCCCAGATGGTCGTCCCGCTCGTGGTCCTCGCGGTCCTGTCCATCGCTGCCGGCTACATCGGCTCGCCGGTGTGGCCGTCCGAGGAGGCCAACTTCGAGCAGTGGACGGCCACCGAGCAGCTCGAGGGTGCGGTCTTCCCGTTCATGGCGGGGGCGGCCGAGTACGCCGAGAGCCACGGTGACGACCACGGTGAGGAGGCCGCATCCGGCCTGCTCGGCGGCGGCATCCTGGCGGCGTCGCCCGCGGACGACGTGCTGGCCGTCGAGGGCAGCCCGAGCGTCCTGCACGGCCCGCCGAGCTGGCACTTCGACGTGCTCGCCTACGCCCTGGTGGCGTTCTTCGCGGCGTTGGCCGTGGCGTGGCGGTTCTACGGTCGCGGCCGGCCCGAGCACGATCCGATGTTCCGCATGGGACCGGTCACCAAGGCGCTCGTGGCCAAGTACGGGTTCGACACGTTCGGGTACCGCTACGTCGTGGTGCCCATCCGTGACCGGCTGGCGCCAGCGGCCAGCCGTTCCAGCAACGAGGGGATCGATCGCGTGGTCGCCGGTGCGGGCGGTGTCACCCGCCGTGCCGCCCTCGCCACCTACCGCGTCCTCGACCAGCGGGTGATCGACGGAGGCGTGAACGGCGCCGCCTTCAGCGCCGCCTGGTGGTCCGACCGACTCAAGCGCGTGCAATCCGGAGACGTCCAGCGCTACGCCGCCGCACTCGTGGCGGGCGTGGTGATCCTGGTCGTCGTGTTCGCCGCCGGCCGTTGACGAAGACCCGACCGACGCGTCCACACCGGACGCCACCGACCTGGTAACCCGCCGGCCCACGCCGGCACGGTGCCCGCAGGGGCACCCGCACCGAGAGGTGCGGGCAGGAGGAGAGACGATGAACCCGGACACCGCAGGATGGGCCCTGACGGTCGCGCTGTTCCTGCCCCTCGTCGGGGCGGGACTGCTGGCGCTGATGCCGGCACGGCTCGACCGTGAGATCCGGTGGGCGGCGGTGGGGATCACCGCCGTCGCGTTCGCGCTGGTCGCCGTCATCACGGCGAGCTTCGACTTCAGCCGGACCGCCGAACTGCAGTTCGTCACCGACGTGAACTGGATCTCGGCCATCAGCGCGAGGTTCATCCTCGGGATCGATGGCATCAGCCTGCCGTTGTTCTTCCTGACCTACCTGCTGACGCTGCTGTGCGCGATCTACACCACCAAGATCCTGCCGGCACCGGGCAAGCCCAAAGGCTTCCTCGGTCTGATGCTGCTGCTGCAGACCGGGATGGCTGGCACGTTCGTCGCCTTCGACCTGATCCTGTTCTTCGTGTTCTGGGAGCTGGTCCTGGTCCCGATGTTCTTCCTGATCGGGATGTGGGGTGGGTCGCGCCGCGACTACGCCAGCGTCAAGTTCTTCCTCTACACCCTGTTCGCGTCGGTCTTCATGCTGGTCGCGTTCCTGGCGGTCTACTTCCAGGCGGGCGCCGAGACCTGGTCGATCATCGAGCTGTCCCAGATGGGGACGATCGGGTCGCGCACCTTCCAGATCTGGGCCTTCGCCGGCATCTTCTTCGGCTTCGCGGTCAAGGTCCCGATGTGGCCGTTCCACACCTGGCTGCCGGACGCCCACACCGAGGCGCCGACGGTCGGCTCGGTCCTCCTGGCCGGCGTCCTGCTGAAGATGGGCACCTACGGCTTCATCCGCATCGCCCTGCCGATCCTGCCCGAGGGCGCGATCGCCTTCGCGCCGGTGATCGGCGTGCTGGCCGTCATCGGCATCATCTACGGGTCGCTGTGCTGCCTGGCGCAGACCGACGTCAAGCGCCTCATCGCGTTCTCGTCGGTCGGTCACATGGGGTTCGTGATGCTCGGCGTCGCCGCGATGAACGAGGCCGGCATCCAGGCCGCGCTGTTCGGCAACATCGCCCACGGCGTCATCACGGGCATGCTGTTCTTCCTCGCCGGATCGCTCCACGAGCGCTACCACACCCGCGAGATCGCGGTCATCGGCGGCGGCATGCTCACCAAGCTGCCGAGGTACGGCGTGATGCTGACCTTCGTCGCCGTCGCCTCGCTCGGGCTGCCGGGTCTGGCCGGGTTCTGGGGCGAGTTCACCGCCATGTGGGCGGCGATCAGCCCCGGCGGTGGCCTCGACGCGCAGTACGGCGGGCTCTACCTCGTCCTGGTCGTCTTGGCGGCGATCGGCACGGTGCTGACGGCCGGCTACTTCCTCTGGATGCTGCAGCGGATGAACCTCGGTAAGCCGCTCGACCGGTGGCGTGACGAACCCCTGGCCGACGTCATGACCGTCGAGTGGGTCTCGTGGACGCCGCTGCTGTTCCTGATCGTCGCGCTCGGGATCTTCCCGCGCCTGCTGTTCGGGGTGCAGAACGACGCCGTCGCCGCGCTGATGCGCGCCGTCACGGGCTGACCGACCCCGACCGACACACACACACCCGCCCACCCGGGCACGAGGATGAGGACGAGGTCCGATGTCCATCGACTTCCTGGCCATCGCGCCGGAGCTCGCGCTGACCGTCACCGCGTTGGTCGTGCTCGCGCTCGACCTGTCGCTACGAGGTGACGCCAAGCAGCTGGTCAACCCCGTCGCCGCCCTCGGTACGACCGTCGCGCTCGTGTTCGCGATCATCCTCTACGGCCAGGAGCGCGAGACCTTCGGCGGCAGCTTCGTGGTCAACGACTACGCGATGATCTTCAAGCTGCTGTTCCTCGGCAGCCTGCTGGCCATCCTCGCGATCTCCTGGCGGTTCTTCGCCGAGGGCCGCTACTTCCAGGGCGAGTACTACTTCCTGCTACTGACCAGCTTCATCGGCATGCTCGTCATGCCGTCCGCGCGCGACCTGATCCTGCTGTTCATCGCGCTCGAGACCGTGTCGATCCCCGCGTTCGTGATGGCTGGGCTGCGCAAGCGCGACCTGTACTCCTCCGAGGCGGCGCTGAAGTTCTTCCTCATCGGCGTCCTGTCGGTGGCGCTGATGCTGTTCGGCATGTCGATGATCTACGGCTTCGCCGGTACCACCGACCTCGCCGGGATCGCGGCAGCGCTCGAGGGGGACGTCGCCTCGACGCCGCTGCTGCTCGCCTCGGTGATGCTGGTGATCGTCGGGTTCGGCTTCAAGGTCTCCGCCGTCCCGTTCCACTTCTGGGCGCCGGACACCTACGCCGGCGCACCGATGCCGGTCGCCGCGATGCTCGCGGTCGCCTCCAAGGCCGCCGGGTTCGCGGGTCTGGTCGCGGTCGCGTTCATCGCCTTCGAGCCCGTGGCCGACGTGTGGGCGCCGGTGCTCGGCGTCATCGCCATCGTGACGATGACGCTCGGCAACCTCATCGCCCTCCAGCAGCGCGACATCGTGCGCCTGCTGGCCTACTCCTCGGTCGCCCAGGCCGGCTACATGCTCATCCCCTTCGGGCTGGCCCGGCCCGGCGCGGACGCGGTCAACGAGGCCGCCATCCAGGCGGTGCTCTTCTACCTCGTGGCCTACGCGGTGATGAACATCGGCGCGTTCGCCGTGGTGATCGCCGTCAACCGCCGTACCGGGCTGCGGTCGATCGACGACTACGCGGGCCTCGGTTCGCGCAGCCCCTTGCTCGGGCTCGGCCTCGCCGTGTTCCTGCTGAGCCTCGGTGGCGCGCCGGCGACCGTCGGGTTGTGGGCGAAGTTCGCGATCCTCGAGGCCGTCACCGTCGACGTCACGGTGTTCGGCATCACGCTGGCCGCGTTCCTGGTCATCAACTCGGTCATCGGCTTCTTCTACTACCTCAAGGTGGTCAAGACGGTCTGGATCGACGGCCCGCGGGTCGACGCCCCGCGCCTCCAGCCGGGCTTCAGCCTCTCGGCGGTCGTGGTCGTCCTGATGCTCGGGACCGTGCTGCTCGGTGTGCTGCCCGGTCTAGTCACCGATGGCACCTCGATCTCGTCACTGGTCGCCACGAACTGATCACTCGATGCCCTCGCGTTCGAACTCGCGCTGCACCCACGTCGTGAACCACGTGGACAGGCCGAGCACCACCACGATGGCGGCCGCCGTGAACCACCAGCCGCTGCGTGCGTAGGTCTCGCCGAGGCCGTACCCGACCCCGAGGGTGATGGCGAACACCACCACGGCACCGGCGGCATCGGCGAGCAGGTAGCGCAGCGGCCTGACGTCGGTCACGCCCGCTGCGGCTGCCAGCAGGGTCGGAGGCAGGCCGCCGACGCGTGCGAGGAAGGCGACGATCGGGCCGCGCCCGACGAGCGCCCGTTGCCCCACCTCGATCTTCTCCGGCGGGGCGATGCGGTGCAGCCAGGCTGGGCCGGTCCCCTCACGGAGCGCCGTCCGGTGCACGCGGCCGAGCAGGAAGAAGACCCAGACCGCGGCGACGAAGAACGGGAACGCGGCCACGAAGAGCAGGACGGGGGAGGGCCGGCCGAGCCGGAGCAGCTGGGCGCCGGCGCCGAGCATCACCTCACGTCCGGGGCGCAGCGCGATGATGAGCGCGTACTCGCCGTCCGACACGTCACCACGGAGCAGCCGGGTCAACAGCGGCAGCGCCAGGATCGGGACGACGTAGCGCGCCACCGCCAGCCACAGCACGACGCGGGCGAACGTGGGGGAGTAGCGGCGTTCGCCGCCGTCAGCCGTGGCGGGTGCGGGAGCCGCGGCGCCCGCGTGATCCTCGGGCCGGGGGTCGGGGTCGGTCAACGCGGGTCCCTCTCGGCCGAGCGGCCATCGCGACGGTGGGAGCGCGCGGTCGGACGGTGACGTGGCGGTCGCGGTCGAAGCGCGAGCTCGGTTCGGTCGCGCCGTGGGCGGGGCGGGCAGCGTAGTGGGCCGGATGGCGGTGGCCGTTCGTCCGTCCTCCCGTCCCTTCGGAAGCGACCGCGGAACCTGCGTGGCGTCTAGAACAGGGGGTGAACGCGTCGCTACCGCACGCGTGCCCCAGACCAACGGAGGACCACCGTGTACATCGGACTCGGCACCCTGCTGCTCATCATCATCCTGATCATCATCTTCCTCTGATCGCCACCGTCGACGACCCAGCGAAGAGGAGCCCGACGTGGCGAACTTCAAGGACGACACCGAACAGGTGAAGCGCGAGTACGAAGGCCTGTCCAACTCCACCCAGATCTTCATCTGGGCGCTCGTGGGACTGGGCGTGCTGCTGGGTCTGCTCCTCGGGGGCGCCATCGGCTACGGCGTCTCCGTCGAGGAAGTGGACGGCCGCGACTGCATCGAGCACGACGACGAGACCTACTGCGCCGGCGATGAGGCCGCGCAGGCCGAGACCGAGGACGAAGCCGAGGAGTGATCCTCGCACCGTCGCACGTGACACCGGTCAGCCCCCGCCCTCACGGCGGGGGCTGACACGTCTC
>NZ_JBBEBZ010000186.1:0-65616 GCF_040882075.1 Nitriliruptor sp. | reverse complement strand
CGAGGGGTAGGCTCCCGCGATGGACGCGAGCGGAACGGGGGACCCCCCCGCAGGCGGATCGGTGCTCGGGGGAGTCGCCCCAAGTGCCTACGTCGGCCTGCTCAAGAACCGCGGCTTCCGCAACCTCACCCTCGCCACGCTGAGCTCCGCGGTCGGCGACTGGATGGGGTTCTTCGCCATCATCACGCTGACGGCGGACATCCTCGGTCCGGGCAACGCGGCGCTGTTCGCCGTGTCCGGCGTCATGATGGCCCGGGTCCTGCCGTCGCTGTTGCTCGGCACGGTCGCGGGCGTCCTCGTGGACCGGTGGGACCGCAAGCACGTGCTCATCGGGACCGACCTCGGTCGGGGCCTGGTGATGGTGCTGATCCCGTTCACCAACGAGGTGTTCACCCTCGTGCTCGCCACGCTCGTGATCGAGGGCATGTCGTCGCTGTTCGCGCCGGCCAAGGACGCGGTCTTCCCGTCCCTCGTCAAGCGCAGCGAGCTCGTGCTGGCCAACCAGATCAACCTGCTGTCGACCTACGGGACCCTGCCGATCGGCGCCCTGCTCAACGCGGCGCTCGTGGCGCTGGCCCTGACGCTGGCCCCCGAGGGGTCGTTCCTGGCCGAGCGACCCATCGCGCTGCCCATCTGGGTCAACGCCTTCTCCTACTGGATCTCGGCACCGCTGCTCGCGCGGCTCGAGGTTCCACCCGCGGCGCGTCACGGCACCTCGATGGCGACCACGGACGGCGCCGAGCCTCCCGGGCCTTGGGAGCAGCTGCTCGAGGGGTTCCGCTTCATCGCGCGCCAGCCCGTCGTCCGCGCGCTGATCGTCGGCGTCATGGTCGCGTTCGCGGCGGCGGGCGTGGTCATCTCGGTCGGTGAGTTCTTCGCCCGCGTGCTCAACGCCGGCCAGTCCGGTTTCGGCATCCTGGTGGGGCTGGTCGGCATCGGGCTCATCGGCGGTCTGGTGCTCGCGCCGCCGCTCAGCCAGCGGATCGAGCCCGAGCGGCTGTTCGCCCCCGGGATCGGGATCGCGGGGGTCTCCCTCCTGGCGCTCGCGCCGATGCCGTCGCTCGGCTGGGCCGTGATCCCGGCCCTCACGATGGGCATCGGCGCCGGCGTCGCCTTCATCGTCGGCTACACCGTGCTCCAGCAGCGCTCCGGGGACGCCATCCGCGGGCGCACGTTCGCGGCGTTCAACTCCGGGGTCCGCGTGGCCCTGTTCGGGGCCACCCTCGCCGTGCCGCTGTTCGTCGGCGCGATCGGCCGGGAGCGCCCGGAGCCGGGCAGCTCTTTCTACCCGTACGCCTTCGGGGGCATCCGGATCTCGATCCTCATCGCCGGAGCGCTGGCGCTGACCGGCGCGGTGCTGACCGGGAGAGCCCTCCACCGTGCCATCACGAGCGAACCCGGCCTGGACCTCGACTCCTCCGTCGAACCGCTCATTCGGCACGGCATCTTCATCGTCTTCGAGGGTGGCGACGGCTCGGGGAAGTCCACCCAGATCCGGCTCCTGCGATCAGCCATCGAGCGCACCGGCTGGGACGCCGTGGTGACGCGGGAGCCGGGCGGTACCGCCATCGGCGAGCGCATCCGCGAGGTGCTGCTCTCGCGCTCGTCCGACGAGATGAGCGACCGGACCGAAGCGTTGCTGTACGCCGCGGCACGTGCGCAACACGTCGACGAGGTCATCCGTCCCGCCATCGAGAAGGGGGCGGTCGTGCTGTGCGACCGGTACGTCGATTCCTCGATCGTCTACCAGGGTGCGGGCCGAGGGCTCGGTGAGCGGGCCGTCGCCGACCTCAACGCCTGGGCGACCGGCGAGGTCGTCCCCGACCTCGTGGTCCTGCTCGACGTCGATCCGGCCGAGGGCCTCCGGCGCGCCACCGACAGCGGCACCCCGGACCGTCTCGAGGCTGCAGGGCTCGACTTCCACCGCTCCGTGGCTGCTGCCTACCGCGCCCGCGCGGAGCTCGACCCGGACCGCTACCTCGTGCTCGACGCCACGCGACCGGTCGA
Organism: Nitriliruptor sp.; assembly: GCF_040882075.1. Classification (NCBI taxonomy): domain Bacteria; kingdom Bacillati; phylum Actinomycetota; class Nitriliruptoria; order Nitriliruptorales; family Nitriliruptoraceae; genus Nitriliruptor; species Nitriliruptor sp. Next base: position 63,609 of record NZ_JBBEBZ010000186.1, on the reverse strand, counting down.
ACAGCTCCACCACCGCATCCGGGACGTGGCGCTCGAGCTGCTCGGCGAGCGTGACCGGGACCGCGACCGCCCACCGACCAGCCCCGAGGACGGCGGCGCCGTCGCGGACCCGGATCCGGGTCCGATCCCGGACCCGACCCCGAGCCCGGACGGCACGCTGCCCCTGCCGACGGCGGAGACGACGGCCGTGTCCGCGGCCGAGACGACCGCCCTGCCGGTCGAGACCCGGGGCCGGGAGGAACCTTCGTGAACGGTGTGACCTGGGACGAGGTGCTCGGGCAGCCCGCTGCGGTCGAAGCGCTCCGCGCCGCGCTGCGGAGCGACGAGGTCGCGCACGCCTGGTTGCTGGTCGGTCCGACCGGCGTGGGGCAGCCCGAAGCGGTCCGGGCGCTCGCCGCGGCGCTCAACTGCCCCGACCGATCCGCCGACGCCGGGTGCGGCGAGTGCTCCACGTGTCTGCGGATCGGACGTGGCGTCCACCCAGCGGTGGACGTCTTCGAGCCCGAGGGCCAGTTCCACCTCGTCGACGCGGTCCACGACTGGATCACCACCGCGTCGCGGTCCCTCACCGAGGGGCAGCGACGGGTGATGCGGGTGGTCGCGGCCGACCGCATGAACGAGTCGGCGCAGAACGCCTTCCTGAAGATCCTCGAGGAGCCGCCCCCATCGGTGGTGTGGGTCCTCGAAGCCTCGGACGAGTCCGCGCTGCTCGACACCATCCTGTCGCGCTGCCGCCGGCTCGACGTCGTGCCGTGGGGGCCGAACGCGCTGACCCAGCTCGCCACCCGCGAGCTCGGCGTCCCTGCGGACCGCGCCCTCGAGCTGGCGCGCGCGTCGCTCGGCTCGCCCGAGCGGCTCCGCGACCTCGCCGACCCCGAGCTCGCCGAAGCGCGCTGGCAGCACCTCGCGCTGCTCGACCGGCTCGCGACCGGGGGGCCTGGGCTGGTCGTCCCGCTGGCCAAGGAGCTGACGGCGTGGGCGCGTGGACGGGTCGCCCCGCTGAAGGACAAGCACCTCGCCGAGTTCGCGAGCTACGAGGAGTCCTACGGCGTCGACGAACGCGGACGCGGGTGGCCGACCGGCGTGAAGAAGCGGCTCGAGCAGCGGCACGCCCGGCTCGAGCGGGCCGAGATGCGTCGCGCGCTCGACACCCTCCTCGACACGCTCGCGAGCCAGCTGCGTGACCTGCTCGCCGTCGCATCGGGAGCTGGGCCCGATCAGGTGATCAACGTCGACCACCTCGCCTCGCTCCAGCGTGACGCGGTCCGCCTGCCGCCGCCCGCCGCGGTCCAGGGCCTGCGGGCGATCGCCCGGTGCCGCGAGGCGCTGGATCGCAACGGCGCTCCCGAGCTCCAGCTCGAACGGCTCCTGCTCGCCATCGCGCTGCCGCTGTACGCCCAGGCCGCCGCCAGCTGATCGTCTCCTCCGTCCGGGCGGTAGCATCCGCACCGCACACGCCGGGATAGCTCAGTCGGCAGAGCGATTCACTCGTAATGAATAGGTCCGGGGTTCGATTCCCCGTCCCGGCTCCAGCCACGACCGTCCTCGCCTCGGTGCGGGGCACCCCGCCCGCTCCCGTACCCTCGCGCCGCCCGTGCGCACGCTCGCGCCGGTCGGAGGACGACACCCGCGATGATCACCCCGGTGCAGGCACCGCCCCGCTCGGCGGCCGAACGCCTGGCTCGGCAGCTGCTGCGCGTCGAACACGCTGAACCCCGTGCGCTCATGCCGCTCAAGGGGTCGCTGGCCATCTCCGCGGTCCGGTGCGTCATCACCTACGCCATCATCCCGGCCACGGCGCCGCTGATCACCGGCTTGGGGGTCGTCGCCACCCCCATCGCCATCGTCCTGTCGATCGTGGCTGGCGTCATGGCGGTCGTCAGCCTGCGCCGCGTCTGGCTCGCCGACTGGTCACGACGGTGGGCGTACACCGCGTTCATCCTGATCGTGGTGGCGCTGCTGGCCACCACGCTGGTGTTGGACGTGCGGACCCTGCTCACCTGACCTCTCGACGGGACGGAGCCGAGGTGGAGCCGCCGGACGACCCACGGGCGCGTTGGAACCGCAAGCACGCGGACGCGGTGGGTAGCGGCACGGCCCCGACCGACCCGTCGAGCTTCCTCACCGCGAACGACGCGCTGCTGCCGACCTCCGGTCGCGCCGTCGACGTGGCCGGAGGCACCGGCCGGCACGCGCTGTGGCTCGCCGCGCGCGGCCTCGATGTCACGCTGGTCGACGTGTCGGACACCGCGTGCGCCGAAGCGACGCGGCGCGCGATCGACACCGGGGTCAGCCTCGACGTGGTGCGCGCCGACCTGTCACGGGACCCGCTGCCCGCCGGCCCCTGGGACGTGATCGTCGTCACCCACTGGCTCGACCGGGACGTCTGGTCCCGGCTCCCCGCCGAGCTCGCGCCAAGCGGCACGCTGCTGCTGTGCCAGGCGACGGTCAGCAACCTCGATCGGCACGACCGGCCGCCACGCCACTTCCTGCTCGAAGACGGCGAGGTGGCGCAGCTCGCCGACCGGTTCACCGCCGCCGACGCGGCCCTCGAGGTGATCGCCCTCGAGGAGGGGTGGACCGACGAGGACCGCCACGAGGCCCGGCTCGTCCTCCGTCGAGCGGCCGGGTAGGCGCCGGCGGCGGACGGCTCGGCAACGACGGGTCAGATGCGGCTCGACCGGTCCGAGCCGCCGGCGATCAGCTCGAGCCGAGCGGTGACCTCGCGGACGAAGCGGTGCACGACCGCCTCCGCGACCCGGTGAGGGCCGGCGCGGTCGAGCAGGTCGCCCGCGACCCCGAAGGGCGGGTCGTAGCTGCCGGTCAGGGCGACCTGCACCCGCGGGGGCGACAGCGACAGCGCGGTGATCTCGAGCTGGGCATCGACGGTGGGGAACAGCAGGTGCCCCCGCGCCGCCCGCCAGCGCAGGGGGAGGACGCCGCGCAGCACCTCGACCGGCTGGAACGCATCGAGCTCGATCACCACGTCACGGCCGAGCTCGAAGCCGCCGAGGTCGACCGCGAGGTTGCCGACGACCTCCTCGGCGTGGGCCGCCGAACGATCCGTCGCGTCCTGGAGCAGGCGCTCCGGATCGGTCGCGAGCAGCTCGATGGCGTCGTCGTAGGGGACGTCGGCGTAGTCGTAGGCGTAGAGCGGACGTTCCACGGGGTGTCCTGTCAGACGGAGGCGTCGTGGCTGGCGGGACCGAGCAGTCCGAGCTCCGCGTGCGCCGCCGCGAGGCGGGCCACGGGCACCCGGAAGGGCGAGCACGATACGTCGTCGAACCCGACCGCCGAGAAGAAGCCCACGGAGGTCGGATCACCACCGTGCTCGCCGCAGACGCTGATGTCCACCGTCGGGTCCGTCGCGCGGATGCGCTCCACGGCCGTCCGCACCAGCTCGCCCACGCCGTCGACGTCGATGGTCTCGAACGGGTCGGCGGGCAGGATGCCCTGGGCGAGGTACGGGGGCAGCAGCCGGGCTTCGACGTCGTCCCGCGAGAACCCGAACGTCATCTGGGTCAGGTCGTTGGTGCCGAAGGACAGGAAGTCGACCTGCTCGGCGATGACACCGGCGAGCAGCGCCGCGCGCGGGGTCTCGATCATCGCGCCGACCTCGTAGCTGAGCGGGTGGCCGGCAGCCGCCTCCACCTCCGCAGCCACCGCCCGGACCGCCGCCAACGCGGCGGCGAGCTCGGCGGGAGCGCTGACCAGCGGGATCATGATGCGCACCTGCGGATCACCGCCTGCAGCGGACCGTTCTACCGCTGCGTCGAGCAGCGCCCGCACCTGGACCGCGTAGATCTCGGGCCGGAGCAGGCCCAGTCGGACGCCGCGGATCCCGAGCATGGGATCGTCCTCACGCCACGCCAGCGCCCCGTCGAGCAGGTGGTGTTCCTCCTCCGACAGGCCACGCGTCGCGTCCGCGACCAGCAGTTGCTCGACGCGCGGGAGGAACTCGTGGAGCGGGGGGTCGAGCAGGCGCACGGTCACGGGCAGCCCGTCGACCGCCTCGAGCAGCTCGACGAAGTCGTGCCGCTGCTGGACGTAGAGGTCGGCGATGGCCTCGTCCCGATCGGCATCGTCGGTGGCGAGGATGACGTGGCGGACGAGTGGCAGCCGGTCACCGAGGAACTGGTGCTCGGTCCGGCACAGGCCGATGCCCTCCGCGCCCCGCTCCAACGCTGCCCGGGCGTCCTCCGGCGTGTCGGCGTTGGTCAGCACCCGCAGCTCGCGGACCTCGTCGGCCCAGCCGAGCAGGCGGACCAGCTCGGGCGGCGCGGCGGGCGCGACGACGGCGACCTCGCCGACCACGACGTCGCCGCTGGTCCCGTCGATCGAGATGGTGTCACCCGCGTGGATGACGACGTCGCCGATCGTGACCGTGCCCGCGTCCGGGTCGACGACCAGGTCGGCCGCGCCGCAGACGGCGGGCTTGCCGATCCCGCGGGCGACCACGGCGGCGTGGCTGACGAGTCCGCCGCGGCTCGTGAGCACCCCGCGTGCCGCCAGGATCCCGTGCAGGTCCTCGGGCGAGGTCTGCGGCCGTACCAGCAGCACGTCGACGCCCTCGGCGGCGCGCGCGACGGCGGCGTCCGCGGTCAGCACCACCTCCCCGGCGGCAGCACCGGGGGAGGCAGCCAGACCCCGCGTGACCGGCTCGTAGCTGGCGGCCGGGTCGAAGCGCGGGTGGAGCAGCATCTCGAGCTGGTCGGGGGTGAAGCGGGCGACCGCCTCGGCGGGCTCGATGACCCCCTCGTCGACGAGCTCGACCGCGATCCGGAGCGCCGCCAGCGCCGTCCGCTTGCCGACCCGCGTCTGGAGGACGTACAGGGTCCCGTGCTCGATGGTGAACTCGATGTCGCACAGGTCGCGGTAGCGCTCCTCGAGCCGCCGGAAGACCTCCAGCAGCTCGACCTCGCACTCGGGGAACACCGCGCCGAGGTGCGACAGCGGTTCGGTGGTCCGGGTCCCGGCGACGACGTCCTCCCCCTGGGCGTGCAGGAGGAAGTCGCCCACCGGGCGTGCCTCGCCGGTCGCGGGGTCACGCGTGAACGCGACCCCGGTGCCGGAGTCGTCACCCGCGTTGCCGAACACCATGACCTGCACGTTCACGGCGGTACCGAGATCGTCCGAGATGCCCTCCATGCGCCGGTAGGTCACGGCGCGGTTGCCGTTCCAGGACCGGAAGACGGCCAGGATCGCCGCGTCGAGCTGCTCCCACGGGTCGGTCGGGAAGGGGCGTCCGGTCGCTGCCACGATCGCGGCGTCGTAGGCCGCGATGAGCTCCTCGAGCCCCTCCACCGGCAGACCGCTCGGGTCGGTGACGGCGTGGCGTTCGAGCAGCGGCGTCGCCGCGGCGGACAACTGCTCCTCGGGCACCCCGAGCACGACCCGCCCGAAGAGGTCCAGCAGGCGCCGGTAGGCGTCCAGCGCGAACCACCGGTCGCCGGTCTTCGCCTCGAGCCCGGCGACGGTCTCGGGGTTCAGGCCGAGGTCGAGGACGGTGTCCATCATCCCCGGCATGGAGAACTTGGCACCGGACCGGACCGACAACAACAGGGGTGCGGTGGGGTCACCGAACCCGAGGCCCGTCACCTGCTCGAGGTGAGCGATGGCGGAGCGCACCTCGTCGGCGAGCTCGCTCGGCGCGGTGCCGTCCGCCGCCGTGGTCGCCCGGCAGGCCTCGGTGGTCACCGTGAAACCGGGGGGGACCGGCAGGCCCATCCGCACCATCTCGGCGAGGTTCGCGCCCTTGCCGCCGAGCAGGTCGCGCTGGTCGGCGCCGCCCTCCTCGAACAGCCGCACCCACCGGCGCGGTGTGGGCGGCGATCCGTCGTTCGTGCGAGCGACAGGTGCGGGAACGAGCGTCGAGGTGTCCACGGCGAGCCCTCCTCGGGCGTGGCCGCCCCGCACGGGGGGCCGCGTCCAAGGTACGTCCAGCAGGCGCTGCGGGCGAGGGTCCAAGGACCAGCCTCCGGGTGACCTACGGTGCGGTGCCGGACGTCGGGAGCGAACCGTGGAAGCGTTGGAGACGATCGAGTACGAGGTGGCCGATCGGGTGGCGCGGATCACCCTCGACCGGCCCGAGCGCGGGAACGGGTTGACCCCGCGCCTGATCGCCGAGCTCGGCACCTGCGTCGAGCGCGCGGACCTCGATCCGGACGTGCACGTGATCGTGCTGAGCGGGAACGGCAAGGGGTTCTGCGGGGGCTACGACCTCGTGGACAGCGCCGAGGGGATGGGCCGCTTCGGTGACGACCGCGTGTCCCCGCCGCCCGGATCGCCGATCGACCCCGCGGTCGTGGCCGCCAACCACGACCCGGAGGGGACCTGGGACCCGATGGTCGACCACGCGATGATGAGCCGGAACGTGCGCACCTTCATGTCGCTGTTCCACGCCTCGACCCCGGTGGTCTGCAAGGTCCACGGGTTCTGCGTCGCCGGCGGCACCGACCTCGCGCTCTGCAGCGACCTGCTCGTCATCGCCGAGGACGCCAAGATCGGCTACCCCCCGTCCCGGGTCTGGGGGTCGCCCACCACCTCGACGAGCGCACCGAGATCCTGGTCGAACGCATCGCCCGCGTGCCCTGGAACCAGCTGGCGATGATGAAGCACCTGGTCAACCAGTCCCTCTACGGCCAGGGTCTGCACCAGACCCAGCTCCTCGGCACCGTCTTCGACGGCATCACCCGCCACACCGCCGAGGGGTACGCCTTCCAGCGCCGCGCGGCCGATGCGGGCTTCCGCGAGGCTGTCCGCGAGCGGGACGCGCCGTTCGGCGACGCGGGGTCGTCCACCTTCAAGGGCTGACGCTGCCCGGACCCCCTGCGGACGGCCGTTCGGCCGCCTCCGGTCGGGACCGGAGGCCCGGTCATGAGTGCCCTAGGGCCCTGGCCGTCGACGTTCACGCTCCTAGTCTCGATCGACCGACCGCGATCGCGTCGGGTGCGCGGGCGATGAGGCGGCTGGGGTGGGACGAACGCTGCGGCTCACGGGCTTGGTCGTCGGCGACGAGCCGTCCGCCTGGGCCGAGATGGGTCTTCCCGTCGTCGGCGATCACCTCACCGTGGGTGGCGTGACCGTGCGGCTCGTGGGGGCGGACGGCCCGCGCGGCATCCTCGGGTGGGAGCTCGATCCGCGCATCGATCACGCGGTAGACGGGCTCGCCCCGGCCACCGCTGGCGACCGCCAGCAGGATCCGGATGCGACCGCCACGGGCCGTGGGTACGCGGTGGTCGCCCTCGACCACCTCGTCGTGGCGACGCCCGACGTCGAGCGGACCTCCGCAGCCATCATCGCTCTCGGCATCGAGCCACGTCGCACCATCGACGCCGCACGCGGGGACGAGGGTTTCCGGTACCGCTTCTGGAAGCTCGGCACCAGCCTGCTCGAGCTGATCGGCCCGATCGCTCCCGCGGGCGACGGCCCGGCCGTGTTCGCGGGGCTGGCCTTCACCGTCCCGGACCTGCGGGTCTTCGCTGGGGTCACCGGAGCACCCCAGGCGGCGGTGCAGCCGGGCCGCGAGATCGCCACCGTGAGGACCGCGGAGCTCGACATCAGCGTGCCCGTGGCGTTCCTGACCCCGCGGCCGCCGCGAGGTGAGGCGGCCCGCGAGGACGACCAGCCCGTCAGAGCTGGCCGATGAGCTCGCGCGGGTGATCCACGATGCGCGTGACCCCCGCCTCGCGCAGGACCTCGTCACCGAAGCCGCCGCAGCGCACCCCGATCGGGCGGACGCCGGTCCGGCGCGCGGCGATGGCGTCCCACGGCGAGTCGCCGACGAGCACCGCGTGGTCCGGGGTCACCCCCAGCTGACCGCAGGCGGCGATCAGCGTCTCGGGTGACGGCTTGCTGTCGTGCTCACCCGCGCCGGCGAGCGGCAGGTCGGGTTCGCCGAGCACGGCCAGCAGCGCCTCGCGTTCCTCCTCCCCGGCGGAGGTGGCGATGACGAACGGGACCTCGCGCACCCGCAGGTCCTCGAGCAGCTCCCGCGCCCCCGGCGTCGGCCGCAGATCGTCGGCCCGGGCCAGGAAGCGTCGACGGTGGCCGTCCGCGGCCTCCTCGGTCCCGTCCGCGTCGTGGCCACCGAGGAGCCAGGGCAACAGGCGGTCGCCGCCCATCCCGATGCCGGCGTGGATGCGCACGGCGGGGATCTCGTGGCCGACCTCGCGGAGGGCGTCCTGCCAGGCGACGACGTGGTGGTAGACCGAATCGACGAGCGTGCCGTCGAGGTCCAGGAGGGCGGCGGGGCGTGAGCTCATGCCCCCTTGGTAGCGGCCGTGGCCGCCTCCCGACCGTGCGGTGCCCGACCGGATGGTCGGTCCTACCGGTCGGCGCGGACGAGTGGCGGGGGTCGCCAGCAGGAACCTGCCCCGTGCGCGTGGAAGCCTCCACCAGCACCCAGCCAGGATCGAACCGTGAGCGACCACAGCAACGGAGGCGACCGACGTCCGTCGGCGACCGATCGTGCGCGCCTCGCCGGTGACCTCCACCGTGAGCTCGGTACCTCCCGGCTGGCCTGGGACGCCGCGCTGCTGCGCAGCGATGCGGCCATCGCGGGAGGCGACGAGGACGAGGTCCGCGCGGCCCTCGATGACCACCGCCTCCTGCTCCAGATCCTCGAGCAGCGCATCGGCGAGGTGGTCGCGACCGCGGCGCAGGCTCGGATCGGCGACCCGACACCTGACGAGCCCGCCCTCCTGGAGTCGACCACCGGGTCGAACGGCGGGCCGCGTGACCGCCTCGCGACCGTCCTCCACCGCGCCGGGGTCCTGCTCGGCACCGCCGCCGCCGTGCTCGCCGTCGTGGCGGTCGGGGTCGGCGATCCCCCGATCGGCCCGCAGACCACCGTCGCCCGCTCGGAACAGGACGCCCGCTCCGTCGACGCGGGGTTCGACGCTCGCACCGCGGAGGAGACCCGATCGCCGCTCCCCGACGGTGGGTTGCCGTCGCCCACGCTGGTCCCGGAGCGGTCCATCACCCCGCTCGAGTCGCCGACCCCGCGGACCTCGCCGGGCGAGCCCCCCGGCGACGACGCCACCCCTCCGGCGGACCCCGCTCCGACGAGCGGCGGGCCCGGCACCGTGCCGGCCATCCCCGAGCTGCCGACGGCCGAACCGGGCGAGGACGACGAGCCGCCGCGGATCGTCGAGCTGTTCGACCGGTTCGGCGGCGTGGGCGACGCCACCGACCAGGACGCCTCGTCGTCGCTGCCCGGCGAGTTCCGCGACCTGATCGCGCCCTGATGCACCCGTGCGCCGGACCCGCCGCTTCGGAACCTCGGACGGGCCTGAGGTAGGCTCCCGCGTCGCCCGAGCTCGAACCTCGCTCGTGTGCGCACCGTCGACTCGAACCGCCCCCGAGCCCCTCGGAGCCGCCCGATGCGCCGCCTCCTCGCGCCCCTGTTGCTGGCGCTGATCGCCCTGCTTCTCGTGCCCAGCGCGGCCTCCGCCGACGTGGTCGAGGCCCCGGCCGACGTGGTCGAGACCCCGGCCGACGTCGTGCTGGCCGCGGCTGCGGATGACGAGCCCCTCGGACCGGACCCGATACCGCGTGACGAGCTCGACAACCCGGCCCGGTCGCTGGCCGGGTACGAGGACCCGGACCTGCCGTTCCACTGGGCGGCGTCGTTGATCCTGCTGGTCGTCGGGGTCGTGGGGCTCGTGATCGGGATCGGACTCTGGTACCTCCTGGTGGTCCGGCCCGCCAAGCACGACGCGGCCTGACCGAGGTCCAGCGCGAGACCTGATCCGATCAGAGAGGTCGGCACCCGTGGCCCACCCGACCTCACCGCCGCTGATCGACGAGCGGGTCGCCATCGCGGCGGCCCGGCTGGTGGTGATCGGCAAGCGTGACGATGCCGAGGCGGCCGCTCGGCTGCGGGCCGAGGTCGCCGCGGACCTGCCGGCCATCGACGAAGCGGCGCGGCGCTGGTCCGGTCTCGGCGCCGACCTGCCCCCGACGCGCGCCCGCGTGATCGGGCGCCTCGGGTGGGTCCGCGCGAACCTGGCGGGCATGCGCGGCGCCTTCGAGCCGCTCCGCGAGCGGCTCGGACCCCGACGCGCCGTGACCTCGCGGGTGCTCGGGGCCCAGCTCGGCGGGCTGCTCGGGCTGCTGTCCACGCGGGTGCTCGGCCAGTACGTGCTGCCGCTCGGCTCGCGGGTCGCCGGCGGCGCGACGGGAGAGCTGGTCGTCGTGGGCCCGAACGTGCTCGAGCTCGGCCGGCAGCGCGGTGAGCTGGCCACCGACGTGCGGCGGACGGTGCTGCTCCACGAGGTCACCCACCGGCTGCAGTTCGACGCTTCGCCGTGGCTCGGCCCGCACCTGCAGGGGCTGCTCGACCGCTACCTCGAGGGCGCCCGGCTGTCCGGCGAAGCCGTCGCTGACGTGGCCGCCGGCCTGCCGGGGACCATCGCGAAGGTCATCGCGACCGGCTCGTCGCAGCCTCTGATCGAGCTCGTGCTCACCCCCGACCAGCTGACGGTGATGGACGAGGCACAGGGGCTGATGAGCCTGCTCGAAGGTCACGGGAACGCGGCCATGTTCGGGGCCACGACCGGGCTGGTCGACGACCCGGATGGCGTGCGCGAGCACCTCGCCAGCCGCCGCGGCGACCTCACCGCGAAGATCCTCAACACCGTCGGTGGGTTCGAGCTCAAGCGTCGTCAGTACGCGGAGGGGGAACGGTTCGTCGATGGCGTGGTCGCTCGCGCCGGGGTGGACGGTCTCAACCGCGCCTTCGAGCGCGCCGACCACCTGCCTCGTGGCGAGGAGATCGCCGACCCGGAGGGCTGGCTGGCTCGCGTCGGTGGCTCCCCGGCCGCGTCCCTGCCGAGCGGGTGACGCGCGGGGACCTGGACCCACCGCAGCGGCCGGGCCCGCTGCCCCCCGGCCGCGGCCGCGGCGCGCTGATCGACGCCGTCGCCGCTGAGCTCGCGCACCTCCCGCGCGGCGCAGCCGTCGTCGTCGCGCTGTCCGGTGGCCCGGACTCGACCGCGCTCGCCTACCTGGCCACCGAGGCGCGACCGGACCTGATCGTCACCCTCGTCCACGTCCGGCACGGGCTCCGGGACGACACCGAGGACGTCGTCGTCGTCGAGCGTCACGCCGCCTACCTCGGGCTCGCCCTCGAGATCACCGCGGTCGCGGTGGCGCGCTCCGGGCGGGGGCTCGAGGCCGCTGCCCGCGACGCGCGGTACGCGGCGCTCCGCCGGGTCGCGAGCGATCGGGGGGCCGAAGCCATCCTCGTCGGCCACACCGCGGACGACCAGGCCGAGACCGTGGTCCTACGGATCGCGCGGGGGACCGGTGTCGGTGGACTGGCCGCGATGCGCCCCCGTTCAGCCGACCTCGTGCGCCCCCTCCTGCGTCTGCGTCGGGCGGACCTGCGTCGCTTCGTGGCCCTCGAGGGCCTGCCGGTCGCCAGCGACCCGACCAACGACGACGCCCGTCTGCGGCGTGTCCTCGTCCGTTCGCAGGTGCTGCCTCTCCTCGGTGAGGTCGGCCCGGATCCCGTCGGCGCGCTCGGGCGCCTCGCGGCACTCGCCGCCGAGGACGACGATGCGTTGGGGGCGCTCGCGGATGCGGCGTTCGGTGAGGTCGCGGTGCGGTGCGGCGACGTGCTCGCCGTGCGGGACGAGCAGCTCGAGCGCCTCCCCGCGGCCGTCCAGCGACGACTCTGGCGGCGCGTGTTCGCCGACCTCGGCCAGGCGCTGCCGCCCCCTGCAGCCGTGATCGCCGACCTGCTCGCGCTCCGGGCGGGGCGCCGGCTCCAGGTGGGCGCCCTCGAGGTGTCCGCGGGCGGCGGCTGGCGTGCCGTGGCACCTCGCCGATCGATCCCCAGCCCGCCCCGCCCGTTGCAGCTGCCGGGGACCACGAGGTGGGACCCGGCCGGCATCGCGGTCGAGGTCCGGACCCCCGGGTCCGTCGCTGCCGACGGGACGACCACGGGACAGATCACCTTCGAGCTGAGCGGCGCCTGGACCCTTCCGGTCCCCGCCCTCGGCGGGCTCGCCCCGCCGCCTGGGGGGACCGCCGAGCGGTGCGTGCTCGCGCTGCCGACCGAGCTGGTCCACGCCGGGCTGGAGCTGCGTCACCGGCGTCCGGGGGACCGGTGCCGTGCCGTCGGTGGGACGCGCCGCGTCGCCGACGTGTTCGTGGACGCCCGCGTGCCCCGACCGGTCCGCGACCGGTGGCCGCTGCTCGTGGCCGGTGACCGGGTCGTGTGGATCCCGGGGGTGGTCGTCGATGCGGAGGTGCTCGCCGCCGGGCGTGCCGCCCCCGCCGCGCAGCTGCTGGCGGTCCCGAGCACCCCCGCCCCCCGTTAGTCTCGATGTTTCATCGGCTCCGCGGACAGGCTGTGACGGAGCCCGGCCTGCCGCGCCTCTCGCACCCACGGAGCCACGATGTCCGACCTGGACGCCATCCCCGCCCTGCACCGCGACGACATCGAGTCGGTGCTGATCTCGAGCGACCGGATCGAGGCGAAGATCGCCGAGCTCGGCGCCCGCATGTCGCAGGACTACACCGGCCGGGACATCCTCCTCGTCGCGGTCCTGAAGGGGGCGTTCCTGGTCATGGCCGACCTGGCACGTCACCTCGAGGTCGGCTGCTCGGTGGACTTCATGGCGGTCTCCTCGTACGGGGCCGCGACCTCCTCGTCCGGGGTCGTGCGCATCCTCAAGGACCTCGACACCGACATCGAGGGCAAGCACGTGGTGATCGTCGAGGACATCGTCGACTCCGGTCTGACGCTCGACTACCTGGTCAAGAACCTGCGCTCGCGCAAGCCCGCGTCGCTCGAGCTGATGGCGCTGCTGACCAAGCCGTCGCGCCGCGAGGTCGATCTGCCGGTCAAGTACGTCGGCTTCGAGATCCCCGACGTCTTCGTGGTGGGCTACGGGCTCGACTACGACGAGCGGTACCGCAACCTGCCGTGCATCGCGACCCTCAAGCCCGAGGTGTACGGGGCGGCCTGACCGTCCGGCTCGCGGCCTGGCGTGCGCCGAACGGTGCGCCGGGGCCCCGCAGGCCAGGGACCGGCCACCCACCCCGCTGGTAGCATCGAACCTCGCTCGGAGGACGTTCCTGCACGAGGTCGTGCGGCCCGCAGGCCCTCCACTCGACGAGCAGGGAACACCAGATGAAGCCAGGTCAGCGGCTCCTGCGCGGCCCTCTCCCGTGGATCCTCGCCTTCGCGGCGGCGCTCTGGCTCGGGGTCAGCTTCCTCGGCGCGGCCAACGCCCCGGACGAGCTGTCCTGGACCGAGTTCTCCGCGGCCGTCGAGGCCGGCCAGCTCCAGGGGCAGGATCTCGAGCTGTCGACGATCGGCAACCGGTCGCAGTCCATCGAGGGTGAGCGCATCGTCGACGGTGACGCGACGCCGTTCCGGGTGGTCTACAACCCCGACATCGTCGGTGACCAGATCGGTTCGTGGATCGACGCGGGCCAGCTCCGCACCGAGTTCGACGCCGAGGCACCCGGTGCGCTGACCTCCATCCTCGCCACGGTCCTGCCCTTCATCCTGATCCTCGGGATCTTCTTCCTGCTGATGAACAACATGCAGGGCGGTGGCGGCAAGGTCATGCAGTTCGGCAAGTCCAAGGCCAAGATGGTCTCCAAGGACGCGCCGAAGGTCACCTTCGCCGACGTCTCCGGTGCCGACGAGGCGGTCGAGGAGCTCCGCGAGATCAAGGAGTTCCTGTCCAACCCCCAGAAGTTCCAGGCGATGGGCGCCAAGATCCCGAAGGGTGCGCTGCTCTACGGCCCCCCCGGGACCGGCAAGACCCTGCTCGCCCGCGCGGTGGCCGGCGAGGCCGGCGTCCCGTTCTTCTCGATCTCCGGGTCGGACTTCGTCGAGATGTTCGTCGGTGTCGGCGCGAGCCGAGTGAGGGACCTCTTCGAGCAGGCCAAGGCGAACGCCCCCGCGATCATCTTCGTCGACGAGATCGACGCCGTCGGTCGTCACCGCGGTGCCGGCATGGGTGGCGGCCACGACGAACGCGAACAGACCCTCAACCAGCTGCTGGTCGAGATGGACGGCTTCGACGTCCGCACCACGGTCATCCTCATCGCGGCGACCAACCGTCCCGACATCCTCGACCCGGCGCTGCTGCGCCCGGGCCGCTTCGACCGCCAGATCCCGGTCGACCGGCCCGACCTGATCGGTCGCGAAGCGATCCTCCAGACCCACGCCCGTGGCAAACCGCTCGAGGACGACGTCGACCTCGGCGTGCTCGCGCGGCAGACGCCGGGCTTCACCGGTGCCGACCTCGCCAACCTCGTCAACGAGGGGGCGCTGCTCGCCGCCCGCTACGGCAAGAAGTCGATCGCGATGTCCGAGCTCGAGGAATCCATCGAGCGGGTCATCGCCGGTCCCGAACGTCGCACCCGCCTGATGTCGGAACGCGAGAAGCGGACGGTCGCCTACCACGAGGGTGGTCACGCGATCGTCGGGCACGCCCTGCCCAACGCCGACCCCGTGCACAAGGTCACCATCATCCCGCGCGGCCAGGCGCTCGGTTTCACGATGCAGCTGCCGACCGAGGACAAGTACCTCATCTCGCGCAGCGAGCTGATCGATCGGCTCGCGGTGATGCTCGGTGGGCGCGTCGCCGAGGAGCTCAAGATCGGCGACATCACCACCGGCGCCGGTGACGACATCAAGAAGGCCACCGCGACCGCCAAGCAGATGGTCACCCAGTACGGCATGAGCGACATCCTCGGGCCGATCACGCTCGGTCACGGTGACTCGCAACCGTTCATGGGACGCGAGATGGGCGGCGGACCGGAGTACTCCGGGCAGATCGCCGCGCAGATCGACGCCGAGATCCGCAAGCTCCTCGACGAGGCCCACGACGAGGCGCTCGAGATCCTGGTCGAGAACGACGACGTGCTCGAGGCGTTGGCGAGCAAGCTGCTCGAGGTCGAGACGGTCGACGGCGCGCTCATGGCCGAGGTCTTCTCGCCCATCGACAAGCGACCCACGCGTGCCGTGGTCGCCCCCGAAGCGCAGGACCCGAAGATCGTCATCGATAAGCTCCGCCGGCTCGACCCGTCGATGAACGGGCACGGGAACGGCAACGGGAGCGCCGATGGCCCGAAGGCGTCCACCGCCAAGAAGGCGACCAAGAAGGCCACCCGGAAGCGGGCGACCGAGAAGACCTCGCGTTCGTCGAGCGGCCGGACCACCAAGCGGAGGACCGACGGATCCAGCTCCGACAGCTGACCGCCGGACCCAGGACCGCTGCCGAGACCGAGGGCCAGGTGCGCGACATCACGGGCGTCGAACCGAACGGCACGTTCGACCACGACAAGATCGAGCGCGCCGTGCGGATGCTGTTCGAGGCGATCGGCGAGGATCCGGACCGTCCCGGCATCGTCGACACCCCGGCGCGCGTCGCTCGGGAGTACGACGAGATCTTCGCCGGGCTGCTCGTCGACCCGGCCGACGTTCTGTCGGTGGTCTTCGATGAGCACCACGACGAGATCGTGATGATGCGCGACATCACCTTCCACAGCATGTGCGAGCACCACCTCGTCCCGTTCAGCGGGGTGGCACACGTCGCCTACCTGCCGAACGAGGCCGGGCAGGTCACCGGCCTGTCGAAGCTGGCGCGCCTGGTCGACGTCTGCGCGAAACGGCCGGGGCTGCAGGAACGCATGACGACGATGATCGCCGACACCATGGAGCGCAAGCTCGACCCCCGTGGCGTGATGGTGGTGGTCGAGGCCCGGCACCTGTGCATGGAGATGCGTGGCATCCGGCGAGCCGGCGCGACGACGGTGACCTCGACGGTCCGCGGCATCTTCCGCGAGGACCCACGCACGCGCGCGGAAGCGCTGGCGCTCCTGCGCGGCGGCGGTGGGGGCTCCGCGCTGTTCTGAGGGTCGCGGCTCCGTTCCTGACGTCGCTGAGGACACGCGGCCCTCTAGGATCGGCCCGTCCACGCCTCCGAGCGATCAGGGTGCCTACCGTGGCTGAGGTTCGACCGATCTGCCGCGTCGAGGATGCCCGCCTGGTCCCCGAGGGTGGCCCCGCACAGCTGGTCCTCACCCAGCTCGAGCGGGCGAGCGAGATCGCCGACAAGGTCGCTGCGGCGCGCGGCGTCGGGCGGGCTGACGGTGACCGGCTCGAGGTCATGGCCGTCCCTTCGCGGCTGATCGATGCTGCCGGCCGGGTCGGCGGCGCCGAACTCGCCGGTCCGCTCCGCGAGGTCGTGGACGCCGCCGTGGCCGCCTGGCTCGGAGGGGCTCCGGACCTGGTCACCCCCGCGGGGATGTTGCCCACCGGTTCGCGCCCCGTCGTGCTGGGCATCCTGAACGTCACCCCCGATTCGTTCTCGGACGGTGGGACGGCCTACGACCCGAGCGATCACCCCGGCGCGGCGATCCGCGCCGGCCTGGCCCTGCTGGCAGCCGGAGCGGACGCGGTCGACGTCGGTGGCGAATCCACGCGGCCGGGCGCCGATCCCGTGCCCGCCGACGAGGAGCTGCGTCGGGTCCTGCCCGTCGTCGAGGCCCTCGCGGCGGAGGGTGCGATCGTCGCGATCGACACGGTCAAGGCCGAGGTGGCGCGGGCAGCCGTCGAGGCCGGTGCGAGCATCGTCAACGACGTGTCCGCGGGATCGCTGGACGAGCGGATGCACCCGACGGTGGTCGACCTGCGCGTCCCGTACGTGCTGACCCACATGCGCGGCGAGCCACGGACCATGCAGGAGCACGCCTCCTACGAGGACGTGGTGCGCGAGGTGTTCGACCAGCTCGCGGGAGGGATCCGCGACCTCACGGCCGCCGGGCTCCCGCCCGAGCGCATCGTGGTCGACCCGGGGCTCGGGTTCGCCAAGGACGCGCGCCACAACCTCGCCCTGCTCCAGGCCGTGCGGGACCTGACCTCGCTCGGCCGGCCCGTCATGATCGGTGCCTCGCGCAAGTCCTTCATCGGCACGGTGACCGGCTCGGACGATCCGACGGACCGGCTCGAAGGCTCGCTCGCCGTGGCCGCGACGGCCGTGGCCGCGGGCGTCCGGATCGTCCGGGCGCACGACGTGGCCGCCACCGCCCGCGCCGTCCGGGTCGCCCACGCCATCGCGGCCGGCGAGCTCCCCGACGGGCCGGTGCCGACCGGTCGGCAGTAGCCTCGCGGTCCGTGCCGGGAGGACCCGCGTTGGACCGCATCACCGTGACCGGCATCGAGGTGTTCGCGCACCACGGCGTCCTGCCGCACGAGCGCGAGCTCGGCCAGCGGTTCGTCATCGACCTGGCCCTCGACCTCGACCTCGCGCCGGCCGCCGCGTCGGACGACGTCGCCGACACCGTCCACTACGGCGACCTCGCCGCGGCGGTGGTGGCCCTCGTCACCGAGCAGCCGGTCGACCTCATCGAGACGGTCGCCGAACGCGTCGCGGGTCGCTGCCTCGAGGACGACCGGGTGCGCGCCGCCGAGGTCACGGTGCACAAGCCCTCCGCGCCGCTCCCCGTGATCGCCGCCGAGGTGGCGGTCACCGTGCGACGAACCCGCGCCTGACGTGGCGGACCTCACCTTCCTGTCGCTCGGCGCGAACGTCGGTGACGCGCTCGAGACCCTGACCGCGGCCGTCTACGCGCTCGACGACGTCGACGGGTTCGCGGTCGAGGACGTGTCGGCGGTGTACGAGACCGAGCCCTGGCCGACGCCCGACGACCCGCGGCACGTACCCCAGGACCCCTACCTCAACCTCGTCGTCCGGGGCCGGACGGCCCTCGACCCCCACGACCTCCTCCGGCAGACCCAGCTCCTCGAGGCTGCGTTCGGGCGCGACCGTGCCACCGAGCAGCGGTGGGGCCCGCGTCCCCTCGACATCGACCTCCTGCTGGTCGGTGACGTCCGGCTCGCCACGGCCGACCTCGAGCTGCCCCACCCGCGACTGACCGAGCGCGCCTTCGTCCTCGTCCCGCTCGCGGAGGTCTGGCCGGGGGGCACGCTCCCGGACGGTCAGCGCGTCGCGCAGGCGCTCGCAGCGATCGCGCCGATCACCGGCATCGAGCTGGTGGTCCGGCTCGACGACGTCCCGGGGCGTCACGTGGCGCGACCCGAAGGGCCGGGAGCACCGCGAGCCTCGTTCGAGCGCCCCGGACTGGATCCCGACGAGGCGGCCGGCTCGTGACCTCGACGACCTCGACGACCTCGCGTCGACGCGTCGCCATCGTCGGGCCCGGCCGCGTGGGGACCCTGCTGGCGGTGGCGCTGTCGCGGGCCGGTCACCGGACGGTGGCGGTGGCTGGTGGGTCCGAGGCCTCCCGCGAGCACGTGGTGGCGCTCGTGGCGGGCTGTCGGCCGCACGGGGACGTCGTCGCGGCCGCCGCGGACGCCGACCTCGTCGTCATCGCCACCCCCGACGATGCCATCGAGCGGGTCGTCACCGACCTCGCGCGGTCGGACGTCCTGCACGAGGGGCACCGTGTGGTGCACGTCGCCGGGTCGCGCGGTCTGGCGCCACTCCACCGCGCTGCCCTCTGCGGCGCCGGGGTGGCGGCGTGCCACCCCGCGATGACCGTGCCGACCGGCGCCAGCGATCCCGACCTCCTCGTCGGGACACCGTGGGCGGTGACCGCGTCCGCGACGGATCGGGCGTGGGCACGGGATCTCGTCGCCGACCTCGGCGGGGACCCCCACGATGTCGACGACGACGTCCGCGGGCTCTACCACGCCGGTCTCACGGTCGGCAGCAACGCGGCGGCCGCGGCCGTGGTGGTCGCGCGCCAGCTCCTGCTCGGCGCCCGCATCGACGACCCCGCCGCCTTCCTCGGCCCCCTCGTGGCCCGCAGCGTGGACAACGCGATGACGACCGGCGCCGCTGCCCTGACCGGTCCGGTGGTCCGGGGCGACGTGGGCACGGTCGCCGCGCACCTCGACGTGCTCGCCGCCGATGTGCCCGACCTGCTCGAGGCGTACCGGGACCTCGCGCGGGTCCTGCTCGGCCGTGTCCGCGCCGAGTTGTCCCCGGGGGCCGCCGCCGAGCTCGATGTCCTCCTCGCCCCGCGGACCTCGTGACCCGATCGGCACGTACCCTGCGCCGCCGCCGGAGGGAGCCCGTGTGCAGCGTCTGACCACCATCGCCGAGGTGCGGGCCGCCGTCGGCGAGGCCCGCCGTGCGGGCGGTCGCGTGGCGCTGGTGCCCACCATGGGAGCGCTGCACGAGGGCCACCTCGCCCTGGTCCGTGAGGCGGCCAGCGACGCGGACCTCACGGTCGTCTCGATCTTCGTCAACCCGACGCAGTTCGACCGCCCCGATGACCTGGCCGCCTACCCGCGCGATCTCGAAGGGGACGAGGGGCAGCTCGCCGAGCTCGGCGACCTCGCGCCCGACGTCGTGTTCGCCCCGGAGGTCGCCGAGGTCTACCCCCGTCCGTCCGTCACCCGGGTGACCGTGAGGGGCCTGACCGACCGCCTCTGTGGCGCCTCGCGCCCCGGCCACTTCGATGGCGTCGCGACCGTCTGTACCAAGCTGTTCTCGATCGTCCAGCCCGACCTGGCCGTGTTCGGCCGCAAGGACTTCCAGCAGCTGGCCGTCATCCGGCGGGTCGTGGCCGACCTGGACCTCCCGGTCGAGGTCGTGGGTGCGCCGACCGTCCGCGAACCCGACGGGTTGGCGATGTCGTCACGCAACCGCCGGCTCGGCCCCGCGGAGCGTCGGAGCGCTCTCTGCCTGTCGCGCGCGCTCCGGGCGGGTGTCGCGGTGGCTCGCGCCGGCCGCGCGGGAGGGGGGCCGATCGACGCGGTTCGGGTCGCCAACGAGGTCGGCGGTACCCTCTCGGCCGCCCCCGGGGTCACCGTCGACTACGTCGAGGTGCTCGACCCCGAGACCCTCGCACCACCCGACGCGACCTCGCGCGGGCAGGCGGGAGACGGATCTCCGGAGGCGCAGCAACAGCTGCTGGTCGCGGTCGCAGCCGACGTCGGACCGGTCCGCCTCATCGACAACGTCGTGCTGGGCGACACCGAGGACGAGGAACGGCTGCTGGCAGCGACGAGCTGAACGCCACCGACAGGTGGACCGGTTGGAACCGGGACGTGGGAGCGTCCCGGAACGACACGGCAGAGAGGCGGGTGCAGATGCGCCGCACGATGATGAAGTCCAAGATCCACCGCGGGACGGTCACCGAGGCCAACCTCGATTACGTCGGCTCGATCACCATCGACCGCGACCTGATGGACGCCGCGGACCTGCTGGTCAACGAGAAGGTGCAGGTCGTCGACAACGACAACGGCGCCCGGCTCGAGACCTACGTGATCGAGGGCGAGCGAGGATCGGGCGTGATCTGCCTCAACGGCGCTGCCGCCCGGTTGGTCCAGCCCGGCGACACCGTCATCATCATCTCGTACGCCGATCTCGAGGATGCCGAGGCGCGGGCCTGGGAACCGACGGTCGTCTTCGTCGACGGGGACAACCAGCCGGTCTCGGTCGAGGTGGCCGAACGGCACGGCCAGGTCCGGGGCGTGGCCTGAGCACCGGACGGCAGGTGGCTGGGTCCTCCGCCCTCCCCGGTGACGGCGTGCTCGACGCGGTCGCGGTCCGCGCTGCGGGCGAGGAGGCGGTCGCGCGAGCGCTCGCCGAGGACCTCGGGGTCGCGGTCGACGCGACCCCGGCGCAGCGGCGAGCCGCGGACGCGACGGCCACGGCGACCATCCCGCCGGACCTTCCGGGCGAGGCATCGCTGGTCGCCCGGGCCGATGGCGTGATCGCGGGGACCGCCCTGGTCGAGCTGACCTTCGCGGCGGTCGACCCGTCCCTCGCGGTGTCGATCGACGTCGCCGACGGCGCGGCCGTCACGCGGGGCCAGGTGCTCGGAGCGGTGACGGGTCCGCTCGCGTCGGTCCTGGCGGGCGAACGCACCGCGCTGAACTTCCTCACCCACCTGTCGGGGGTGGCGACGCGCACCCGCGAGTTCGCGCGCGCCGTCGACGGCACGGGCTGCGTGGTCCGCGACACCCGCAAGACCACCCCGGGGTTGCGGCTGCTCGAGAAGGCGGCCGTCCGGGCGGGGGGTGGGGTGAACCACCGCGTCGGACTGGCCGACGCGTTGCTGGTCAAGGACAACCACGTCGCCGCTGCCGGCGGTGTGGCCGAGGCCACCCGGCGCGCTCTCGCCGCCGTCGGAGGTCGCCACGTCCAGGTCGAGGTCACCTCGCTGGCCGAGCTCGACGCGGCCGTCGATGCCGGCGCGCGGGACGTGCTGCTCGACAACTTCACCCCGGAGGGCTGCGCCGAGGCCGTCGCCCACCTCGCGGCTCGCGATCTCGCCGAGCGGGTCCTGCTCGAGGCCTCCGGGACGATCCGGCTCGACACGGTCGCCGCGTACGCCGCGTCCGGGGTCGATCGCGTGGCCGTCGGGGCGCTCACCCACTCGGCGCCGCAGCTCGACATCGCGTTGGACGTCCGGGCCGTCGGCTCGGACGCTGCTCCTCGACCGGAGGCCTGAGGTGCTGCTCGCCATCGATGTCGGCAACTCCAGCACGGTCGTCGGCACGCTGCTCGGCGACGAGGTGCGCCACCACTGGCGGCTGTCGACCCACGCCGACGAGACCGCCGACGAGCTCGCCCTCAAGCTCGCCGGCTTGCTCCGGTTCGTGGGCCTCGACCTCAGCACGGACATCGACGGGGCGATCGTGTCGTCCGTGGTCCCGCACGTGACCGAGACGTTGCGCCAGCTGGCCGATCGCTACCTGCGCGAACCGCTGCTGGTGGTCGAACCCGGGGTGCGTACCGGCCTGGCGTTGCGCGTGGACAACCCGCGCGAGATCGGCGCCGACCGCATCGTCAACGCCGTCGCCGCGTACGCGCTCTACGGCGGCCCGGCCATCGTCGTCGACTTCGGGACCGCCACGTCGTTCGACGTCGTCGATGGCCAGGGCCAGTTCGTCGGGGGGGCCATCGCTCCGGGCGTCAGCACGTCCGCCGATGCGCTCGTCCGACGAGCCGCACGCCTGCCGCGGGTCGAGACGATCGCCCCGCCCGCGGCCATCGGCCGCTCCACGGTCACCGCGTTGCAGTCCGGCATCGTCTTCGGCGCCGCGGGGCAGGTCGACGCCCTCGTCGAACGCATCTCCCGCGAGCTCGGACCCGGCGTGACGACGGTGGCGACCGGGGGACTGGCGTCCGCGGTCCTCGACGCGTGCCGGAGCATCGATCACCACGATCCCTGGCTCACGCTCAGGGGCCTGAGCCTGGTCTGGGCGCACAACCGCCCCTGACGCGGCTGCCGTAACCCCCGCACGCCAGCGCTACCGTGCGGCCCCGCCCGCACCCTAGCCCGCGAGACGCCCGTGTCCGACGCCCCCCGTGACCCGTCCGACGAGGCGCTGCCCGATGAGGGCTCCAAGCTCGACGAGCTGATCGCCGCCCGCCGGGCGAAGGTCGACCAGCTCCGTGAGGCTGGTGTCGAGCCGTACGCGTTCGCGTTCCGGCCCACCGACACCCTCGCTGAGGTCGCGGAGCGCCACCCCGCCCTCGAGCCTGGCACCGAGACGGGCGAGCAGGTCACCGTCGCCGGTCGGGTCGTGGCCAAGCGTTCGATGGGTCGTCTGCACTTCCTGGTCCTCCAGGAGGCGGACGCGCAGCTCCAGCTGTTCGTGCCGATCAAGGCCGTCGACGAGCCGTCGCGCGACCTGCTCGGCCAGCTCGACGTCGGGGACTGGCTCGGCGCGACCGGTGAGGTGCTGGCGACCAAGACCGGTGAGCTGTCGGTGAAACCGTCGCAGCTCACCCTCCTCGCCAAGAGCCTTCGGCCGCTGCCCGACAAGTGGCACGGCCTCACCGACACCGAGGCGCGCTTCCGTCAGCGCGAGCTCGACCTCGTGGTCAACGCCGACGCCCGCCGGGTCTTCACGGTCCGGGCGAAGGTGCTCAAGGCGCTCCGGGCCGAGCTCGACGAGCGCGGGTTCGTCGAGGTCGAGACCCCGATGCTGCACCCGATCCCCGGCGGGGCCGCTGCGCGACCGTTCGTGACCCACCACAACACCTTGGACACCGACCTCTACCTGCGCATCGCGCCCGAGCTCTACCTCAAGCGGCTCATCGCGGGTGGCATGAACCGGGTCTTCGAGATCAACCGGAGCTTCCGCAACGAGGGCATGTCGACCCGGCACAACCCCGAGTTCACGATGCTCGAGTCGTACGAGGCCTACGCCGACTACCACGACGTCATGGACCTGACCGAGGCGCTGCTGCAGCGCGCATCGCGGGAGGCGGTCGGCACGCTCGAGCTCACCTACGGCGACCGCGAGGTGTCCCTCGCGGGGCCGTTCCGGCGGATCCCCCTCCTGGACCTCGTCCGCGAGGCGACGGGCCGCGGCGAGCTCACCTACGACGACGATCTCGACACCTGGCGGGGCGTCTGCGACGCGCACGAGGTCCACCACGAGGACGCCTGGGGAGTCGGCAAGCTCGCGCTCGAGGTGTACGAGGCGCTCGTCGAGCACACCCTCTGGGAGCCGACCTTCGTCACCGACTACCCGATCGAGGTCAGCCCGCTCGCGCGTCGCCACCGCGATCAGCCCCACGTGACCGAACGCTTCGAGCTCATCGTCGCGGGCCGCGAGTTCGGCAACGCCTTCTCCGAGCTCATCGATCCGGTCGACCAACGCGAGCGCTTCGAGGCGCAAGCGCGCGCCAAGGCCGCCGGCGACCACGAGGCGATGCCGATCGACGAGCCGTACCTGCGGGCGATGGAGCTCGGCCTCCCGCCCACCGGCGGGCTCGGCATCGGGGTCGACCGGCTCGTGATGCTGCTCGCCGACGTCCACAACATCCGTGATGTCATCCTGTTCCCGACGCTGCGACCCGAGTCGGGCGTCTGACCCCGACGGCGTCACGCGTTCGAGTCGACCTGGAGAGCCGCACGTGCGGATCACGACCTACTGCTCGTCCTCCGAGGCGGTCGACGACCGCTACAGCGAGGTCGCCCACGCGTACGGCACGGCGCTCGGCGAGGCGGGCCACGAGCTGGTCTACGGCGGCACCTCGGTCGGGCTCATGGGCGTGGTCGCCCGTTCGGTCCGCGAGGCCGGCGGTCGGGTCACCGGGGTCGTCCCCGAGCTCATGGTCGAGCGCGGGCTCGCCGACGACGCGTGCGACGAGCTGGTGGTCACCGAGGGGATGGGCGGTCGCAAGCAGGAGATGATCGTCCGAGCGGACGCCTTCGTCGCGCTCCCCGGCGGTTTCGGGACCCTCGAGGAGCTGCTCGAGGTGTTGACCCTGAAGCAGCTCGGCTACCACCGGCGGCCCATCGTCATGCTGCAGGTCGACGGGTTCTGGGACGGCCTCCTCGCGTTCTTCGAGCAGCTCTACGCCGCGGACTTCGCCCGTCCCGACTACCGGCGGCTCTACGCAGTGGCCGCCGACGTGCGCGAGCTGCTCGAACTGGTCGTGCTCCCGCCCGAGAGCGACCTCCCGACGAAGTGGTACTGAGGTGAAGGGTGAAGTCCCGGACGCTTCGGCCGATGCTCCGGTGAGAGTCGACGCGGCGGACACCGGGACGGGGAGAGGGCGACGTGCGTTTCGAGGCGGCGTTCCGTTCCTTCGCCGAGAGCATCGGTGTCGCCGTCGTCGTCGCGGATGTCGACGGGCGGGTCCTGACGGCCAACGACGCGGCGCACGAGCTGTTCGATGGCGTCCTCGGCACCCATGGGGTCCTGCTCGGTTCCCGCGCCGGCGATCACCCCTGGACGCTGCTGCACGAGGACGGGCGCGAGATGACGCTCGATGAGGAACCTGCGCAGCACGCGCGGCGGTCCGGTGAGCCCGTGCGGGACGCGGTGGTCGGGTTCGTGGTCCGGGACGGCTCCCCCTGCTGGCTGCTCCAGAGCGCCGTCCCGCTCCAGCCGGACGACGACCCCACCAACGATCTGATCATCTCGACGTTCGTGGACATCACGGCGCGGCGTGAGCTCGAGGCGCGCCTCGAGCAGCAGGCGAGCGCCGATCCGCTGACCGGGCTGGCGAACCGTCTCCGCTACGAGGAGGGGCTCCGGGAATCGGCCGAACGGGCCGATCTGTCGGAGCTGCCGGTCGCGTTGATGCACCTCGACGTCGACGACTTCAAGGGCATCAACGATCTGCACGGTCACGCGGCTGGCGATGGCGTGCTGGTGGCGATCGCGGATCGGATCGGATCGTTGGTGCGTGCCACCGACACCGTCGCCCGGCTCGGCGGCGACGAACTGGCGGTGGTGCTCGCCGGAGCCGACGAGGAACGAGCGCGAGCCCTGGCCGAGGAGATCCTCACGGCCGTCGCGGCCCCCATCCGTCCAGCCCGGACGTTGCGAGGGACCGAGCTCGAGGTGACGGTGTCGATCGGCCTCGCCGTCCGCGAGTCCCGTGGCGCGCTCGACACGCTCGAGCTGGCGGCCGACGAGGCGCTGCTGGCCGCCAAGCACGCCGGGAAGGGGCGCTACGTGGTCCACGACGGCGCCACGGTGGCTCCGGGCGGCGTCGAGGTGGTCGTGGACGGTGCGGACGCCCACGCCTGGGCGGAGTACATCGACCGGCTCCGTCACGCGATCGCGCGCAGCAAGGAGGAGGGCAGGCTCCCGAGCTCGTCCGGGGCGCCGGACTCCATCCACCGGGTGCTGCAGGCGATGCTCGTTCGGATCCGGCGCGTGGCGCCAATCGGTGAGGTGGCGTTGGAGCTACCGCGCGAACGGGACCTCGGGCCGTTCGTGTTCCACCAGACCAACGTGGACTCGTGGGTGGCCCGGCTGCGCCGGGACGGCATCATCGACGTCGAGATGTCGCCGGAGGCCGAGCGGTTCTGGGCGGCGGTTCGGGGCCGCGTCGACGTCGTCGGGCTCTGAGCGTCTCGGTCGACTCGGTACCACGGCGTGGCACCCGGCTCAGCGGCCCGCACGGTCCCGGAGCTGCTGTGCGAGGTCCCGGGCGGTGCCGCTCGGATCGGCCGGGTCGAGGACGATCGGGCCGAAGGTCTCGTCCGGCGTGCTGCCGGCCGCGAACGGACCGAGGTCGAGCGCTGCCAGGGCTGCCAGCGCCAGGATCAACACCGTGAGACCGGCCAACGTGGCCGTCGTCCGCGAACGCTTCCCCTCCCCGCGGGGCTCCGGACCGTCACCTGCCGCCGCGTCGGCAGCCGGTTCGGCGGCGATGGCTCCGGTGGGCGTGTCGGCGCCCACGGGCTCGAACGGTCCCTCGCCGGTGAGGTCCGGCGCCTGCTCCTCGTGCGGTCCGGTGGTCCGGTCCACGACCATCGCCGCGGTGGCCTCGCGGTGGGGCGGCGGCGGCGTCGGCGCGCCGCTGTGCACCGGATCGCTGGCGAGGATGTCGAGGGCGGCGAGGGCATCCGGTGGGCGGTCGTCGGGGTGTTCGGCGAGCAGTCGGCGCAGCAGCTCGCGCAGCCTCGGCGGCACGTCGGAGCGCGTCGCCGTGCGAACGCTGGCTTCGTCGCCCGGCGCGTGGCCGGTCAGCAGCTCGGTCAGGGTCGCCCCGAGCGCCCACAGGTCCGTGCGCACGGTCGCCGGTTCCCCGCGCCGACGCTCCGGCGCGAGGTATCCCGCCGTGCCGATGACGAAGCCGGTGCGCGTCAGGCGTTCCTGGTCGATGGCGACCGCGACCCCGAAGTCGGTCACCTTGACGGTGCCGTCCGCCGCGCGCAGCAGGTTGCCCGGCTTGACGTCGCGGTGCAGGAGGCCCGCCTGGTGCGCGCTGTGGAGGGCCCCGAGCGCGTCCGTGGCGATCTGGGTGACCGCCTCGGGCGACAGCGGACCCTCGGAGGCGAGCACGTCCGAGAGGCTCGGCCCGTCGACGCACTCCATCACCAGGTAGGGGCGGCCCGTCTCCTCGCCGACGTCGTAGACGGCGACCACACGAGGGTCGCTGACGGACGCCGCCGCACGTGCCTCGCGCAGGAAGCGCGCGTACGAACCCGCGTCGAGGGAGAGGTTGTCGGCGAGGAGCTTGATCGCGACCTCGCGACCGAGCACCTCGTCCTCCGCCCGCACGACCACCCCCATGCCACCGACGCCGAGCTGGCCGGTCACCCGGTAACGGCCGGACGCGATCTGGCTCGGCAGCATCGGTGCGGGCGACCACGTCCGGGAAGCCGATGGGCCCGGCCCGACCGCGGTGCCACCGGGGCGATCGTCGACGACGTGCGCCTGGGCCGGTGCGCCGTCGAGGTGCTCCTGCGTGGGCTCACCGTCACCACGCCCACCGTCGTGGCGATCGGAGGCGCCGCGCCCGTCAGCGTCGGGTGCGGCGCTCACGGGCCGCCTCCCTGTCCGGAGCCACGACCGGGCGGTGGCCCGCCGCCACGGTCAGCCCCGGGCGGTTCGTTCTCCGGGCCGCCCCCGCCGCCCTGGTCGCCGCCGGACGAGCCCGATCCCCCGTCGTCGTCACCGCTCGGCGGAACGGGGGCGGGTGCAGGTGCAGGTGCAGGTGCGGGTTCCGCTGCTGGCGGAGGCGGCTCCGGCGCGGGCGTCCCGGAGCGGTCGTCGTCCGTCACCTCGTCGTCCGTCACCTCGTCGTCAGCCGCTCCGTCGCCGTCGGTGTCGTCGCACGACAGCCCGACGGTCACGGCCGCAGCGACCCGGATCGTCTCGTCGACGACCGACTCGGGGGCGGCACCGTCGGCCAACGCCGCGGTGGCGCGTCGTTCGAGCGTGTCCGCCTCATCGAGCGCGGCGCAGGGCTCGTCGCGGGCCAGCGCGAGGGCGAGCCGCTCGGCAGCGTCGGCGAGCGCGGCACCGGTCGCGGGCTCGAGGGCCGTCGACCCGTCACCGCCACCCTCCGTGCACCCCGCGAGGAGGGAACCGGCGATGGCGACCGCGAGGGCGCCGCCGAGCAGGGCGGAGCCCGACGGACGGTGCCGGAGGGTGATCACGGCATCACCGTAGGTCCGCGAGGGGGTGTCGCCCCCGGCCGAAGGGGTCCGTCGGCGCACGCGTCCGACCGTCCGGTCCGGTACGGCTCGACGGATGTGCGCCGGGTCGGCTCCACGCGGCAGCGGATCGCGCCGTCTACCTCCACCCTCGTCGACCGATCGCCGCCGTCCGCGCCGGCTCGCGCCCGCCGCCCGCCCACGTCCCGGTCCGTCCGACCGGGGCCGGGCGGGAGCCGAGCCCGAACCACCCCCGAAGTGGCCACGAACCCGGGGAAGCGCGATGGATCGATGGGTTACAGTCGGTCGAGGTCCCGGACCCTCACCCGGAGGGTCCACCGGGCCCAGCCGTGGGGAGTCATCCACATGTTCGAGAGGTTCACCGACCGGGCCCGCCGGGTCGTCGTCCTCGCCCAAGAAGAGGCGAGGATGCTGAACCACAACTACATCGGGACCGAGCACATCCTGCTCGGCCTGATCCACGAGGGCGAGGGGGTCGCCGCCAAGGCCCTCGAGTCGATGAACATCTCCCTCGAGGCCGTGCGCAACCAGGTCACCGAGATCATCGGCCGTGGCCAGACCGCGCCGGCGGGTCACATCCCGTTCACCCCCCGGGCCAAGAAGGTGCTCGAGCTGTCCCTGCGCGAAGCGCTCCAGCTCGGTCACAACTACATCGGCACCGAGCACATCCTGCTCGGGCTCATCCGCGAGGGCGAGGGCGTCGCCGCCCAGGTCCTCCAGAAGCTGTCCGCCGACCTCAACCGCGTCCGCCAGCAGGTCATCCAGCTGCTGTCCGGGTACGCGGGGAGCGAGGGCGGCAAGGCCGGCGCCGGCGTCGGCGAGGGCAGCACCGGTGGCGCTCGCGAGGGCTCGACCGTACTCGACCAGTTCGGGCGCAACCTCACCCAGGCCGCCCGGGACGCCGAACTCGACCCCGTCATCGGCCGCGCGCGGGAGATCGAGCGCGTGATGCAGGTCCTGTCGCGCCGGACCAAGAACAACCCGGTCCTGATCGGTGAGCCAGGCGTCGGCAAGACCGCCATCGTCGAGGGGCTCGCCCAGCGCATCGTGGCCGGTGAGGTCCCCGAGACCCTGACCGACAAGCACCTCTACACCCTCGACCTCGGCGCGCTCGTGGCCGGGTCGCGCTACCGCGGTGACTTCGAGGAGCGCCTGAAGAAGGTCCTCAAGGAGATCACCACCCGCGGCGACATCATCCTGTTCATCGACGAGATCCACACCCTCGTCGGTGCCGGTGCGGCCGAGGGTGCCATCGACGCGGCCTCGATCCTCAAGCCCATGCTGGCCCGAGGCGAGATCCAGACCATCGGCGCCACCACCCTCGACGAGTACCGCAAGTACGTCGAGAAGGACGCAGCCCTCGAACGGCGCTTCCAGCCGGTCAAGGTCGAGGAACCCTCGATGGAGCACACCATCGAGATCCTCAAGGGCCTCCGCGACCGCTACGAGGCCCACCACCGGGTGACCATCACCGACGAGGCGCTCGTGTCGGCCGCCGAGCTCGCTGACCGCTACATCTCCGACCGCTACCTGCCGGACAAGGCCATCGACCTCATCGACGAGGCGGGCTCGCGTCTGCGCATCCGGGCGATGACCACGCCGCCGGACCTCGCCGAGCTCGACGCCTCCATCGAGGAGGCCCGTCGCGCGAAGGAGGACGCCATCGACGCGCAGGACTTCGAGCGTGCCGCTCGTCTGCGTGACGAGGAGAAGAAGCTGATCGAGAACCGCCAGCACCGCGAGGACGAGTGGCGCTCGGAAGGCATGGACCAGGTGCTGACCGTCGACGAGGAGGTCGTCGCCGAGGTCCTCGCGGTCTGGACCGGTATCCCGGTCTTCAAGCTGACCCAGGAGGAGACCGACAAGCTGCTGCACATGGAGGACGAGCTGCACAAGCGCGTCATCGGGCAGGAGCAGTCGATCACCGCGGTGTCCAAGGCCATCCGGCGCACCCGGGCCGGCCTGAAGGACCCCAAGCGGCCGTCCGGGTCGTTCATCTTCCTCGGCCCCTCCGGTGTCGGCAAGACCGAGCTCGCCAAGACCCTCGCCGAGTACCTGTTCGGCGACGAGAACTCGCTGATCCACCTCGACATGTCCGAGTACATGGAGAAGCACACCGTCAGCCGGCTCGTGGGTTCGCCCCCGGGGTACGTCGGCTACGACGAGGGCGGCCAGCTCACCGAACAGGTGCGCCGCAAGCCCTTCTCGGTGGTGCTCTTCGACGAGGTCGAGAAGGCCCACCCGGATGTGTTCAACACCCTCCTGCAGATCCTCGAGGACGGGCGGCTCACCGACGCGCAGGGCCGCACGGTGGACTTCAAGAACACCATCCTGATCATGACCTCCAACCTCGGGACCAAGAACCTCACCGCCCCCGCGGTCGGGTTCGTGGCGGCCGACGACGCGTCGATGTACGAGAAGATGAGGAGCCAGGTCGACGACGAGCTCAAGAAGCACTTCCGACCCGAGTTCCTCAACCGCATCGACGACACCATCGTCTTCCACCCGCTCTCGCGGGAGGAGGTCAAGGAGATCGTCGACCTGATGCTCGCGCGGGTGAAGAACCAGCTGCGCGTCAAGGACCTCGACCTCGAGCTGACCGACGACCTCAAGATCTGGCTCGCCGAGAAGGGCTACGACCCGCAGCTCGGTGCCCGTCCGCTGCGTCGCACGATCCAGCGTGAGCTCGAGGACAAGCTCTCCGAGCGCATCCTGCTCGGCGAGTTCACCCCGGGGCAGCTGATCGTGGCCGGGGTCGACACCGAGGGCGACACCGTGAGCTTCCGGGCCGTGGACTCGCCGTCCGCGCCGGACGTGCCCCCGGTCGAGCTCGCCGGCGGCGACCGCGGCGAGGACGACACGGCCGGGACCGACTGACCCGGATCGGACCGCAGCGTGAGGGCGGGCCAGCTGGCCCGCCCTCACGCTGCGGTCCGATCCGGGTCAGTCGGTCCCGGCCGTGTCGTCCTCGCCGCGGTCGCCGCCGGCGAGCTCGACCGGGGGCACGTCCGGCGCGGACGGCGAGTCCACGGCCCGGAAGCTCACGGTGTCGCCCTCGGTGTCGACCCCGGCCACGATCAGCTGCCCCGGGGTGAACTCGCCGAGCAGGATGCGCTCGGAGAGCTTGTCCTCGAGCTCACGCTGGATCGTGCGACGCAGCGGACGGGCACCGAGCTGCGGGTCGTAGCCCTTCTCGGCGAGCCAGATCTTGAGGTCGTCGGTCAGCTCGAGGTCGAGGTCCTTGACGCGCAGCTGGTTCTTCACCCGCGCGAGCATCAGGTCGACGATCTCCTTGACCTCCTCCCGCGAGAGCGGGTGGAAGACGATGGTGTCGTCGATGCGGTTGAGGAACTCGGGTCGGAAGTGCTTCTTGAGCTCGTCGTCGACCTGGCTCCTCATCTTCTCGTACATCGACGCGTCGTCGGCCGCCACGAACCCGACCGCGGGGGCGGTGAGGTTCTTGGTCCCGAGGTTGGAGGTCATGATCAGGATGGTGTTCTTGAAGTCCACCGTGCGGCCCTGCGCGTCGGTGAGCCGCCCGTCCTCGAGGATCTGCAGGAGGGTGTTGAACACATCCGGGTGGGCCTTCTCGACCTCGTCGAAGAGCACCACCGAGAAGGGCTTGCGGCGCACCTGTTCGGTGAGCTGGCCGCCCTCGTCGTAGCCGACGTACCCCGGGGGCGAACCCACGAGCCGGCTGACGGTGTGCTTCTCCATGTACTCGGACATGTCGAGGTGGATCAGCGAGTTCTCGTCGCCGAACAGGTACTCGGCGAGGGTCTTGGCGAGCTCGGTCTTGCCGACACCGGAGGGGCCGAGGAAGATGAACGACCCGGACGGCCGCTTGGGGTCCTTCAGGCCGGCCCGGGTGCGCCGGATGGCCTTGGACACCGCGGTGATCGACTGCTCCTGCCCGATGACGCGCTTGTGCAGCTCGTCCTCCATGTGCAGCAGCTTGTCGGTCTCCTCCTGGGTCAGCTTGAAGACCGGGATACCGGTCCAGACCGCGAGGACCTCGGCGACGACCTCCTCGTCGACGGTCAGCACCTGGTCCATGCCTTCCGAGCGCCACTCGTCCTCGCGGTGCTGGCGGTTCTCGATCAGCTTCTTCTCCTCGTCACGCAGACGAGCGGCACGCTCGAAGTCCTGCGCGTCGATGGCGTCCTCCTTCGCGCGACGGGCCTCCTCGATGGAGGCGTCGAGCTCGGCGAGGTCCGGCGGCGTGGTCATCGCCCGGATGCGCAGACGCGAGCCCGCCTCGTCGATGAGGTCGATGGCCTTGTCCGGCAGGTAGCGGTCGGAGATGTAGCGGTCAGCGAGCTCGGCGGCCGACACGAGCGCCTCGTCGGTGATGGTCACCCGGTGGTGGGCCTCGTAGCGGTCGCGGAGGCCCTTGAGGATCTCGATGGTGTGCTCCATCGAGGGTTCCTCGACCTTGACCGGCTGGAAGCGCCGTTCGAGGGCTGCGTCCTTCTCGACGTACTTGCGGTACTCGTCGAGGGTGGTGGCGCCGATGGTCTGGATCTCGCCTCGGGCCAGCATGGGCTTGAGGATCGAGGCCGCGTCGATGGCACCCTCGGCCGCACCGGCACCGACGAGGGTGTGGATCTCGTCGATGAACAGGATGATGTCGCCGCGGGTGGTGATCTCCTTGAGGACCTTCTTCAGGCGCTCCTCGAAGTCACCGCGGTAGCGCGACCCGGCCACGAGCGCGCCGAGGTCGAGGGTGTAGAGGTGCTTGTCGGTCAGGGTCTCGGGGACCTCACCGGCCACGATGCGCTGGGCGAGCCCCTCGACGATGGCGGTCTTGCCGACGCCTGGCTCACCGATCAGGACCGGGTTGTTCTTGGTCCGGCGCGACAGGACCTGCATCACGCGCTCGATCTCCCGCGCGCGGCCGATGACGGGGTCGAGTTCGGCGTCCCGGGCGGCCTGGGTGAGGTTGCGCCCGAACTGGTCGAGTACGGTCGAGCCCTCGCGAGCGCCACCGGTGCTGCCCTCGCCGACGCCGGCGCCGGCCTTGCCGCCCTCGCTCCCCGCGTACCCGGACAGCAGCTGGATGACCTGCTGGCGGACGCGGTTGAGGTCGGCGGACAGCTTCTGGAGGACCTGGGCGGCGACGCCCTCGCCCTCGCGGATGAGCCCGAGCAGGATGTGCTCGGTGCCGATGTAGTTGTGACCGAGCTGGAGCGCTTCGCGCAGGGACAGCTCGAGCACCTTCTTGGCCCGGGGGGTGAACGGGATGTGACCCGCCGGCGCGGTCTGGCCACGGCCGATGATCTCGGTGACCTGGTTGCGCACGGCCTCGAGGGAGATGTTCATCGACTCGAGGGCCTTGGCGGCGACCCCCTCGCCCTCGTGGATCAGGCCGAGCAGGATGTGCTCGGTCCCGATGTAGTTGTGGTTCAGCATCCTCGCCTCTTCTTGGGCGAGGACGACGACCCGGCGGGCCCGGTCGGTGAACCTCTCGAACATGTGGATGACTCCCCACGGCTGGGCCCGGTGGACCCTCCGGGTGAGGGTCCGGGACCTCGACCGACTGTAACCCATCGATCCATCGCGCTTCCCCGGGTTCGTGGCCACTTCGGGGGTGGTTCGGGCTCGGCTCCCGCCCGGCCCCGGTCGGACGGACCGGGACGTGGGCGGGCGGCGGGCGCGAGCCGGCGCGGACGGCGGCGATCGGTCGACGAGGGTGGAGGTAGACGGCGCGATCCGCTGCCGCGTGGAGCCGACCCGGCGCACATCCGTCGAGCCGTACCGGACCGGACGGTCGGACGCGTGCGCCGACGGACCCCTTCGGCCGGGGGCGACACCCCCTCGCGGACCTACGGTGATGCCGTGATCACCCTCCGGCACCGTCCGTCGGGCTCCGCCCTGCTCGGCGGCGCCCTCGCGGTCGCCATCGCCGGTTCCCTCCTCGCGGGGTGCACGGAGGGTGGCGGTGACGGGTCGACGGCCCTCGAGCCCGCGACCGGTGCCGCGCTCGCCGACGCTGCCGAGCGGCTCGCCCTCGCGCTGGCCCGCGACGAGCCCTGCGCCGCGCTCGATGAGGCGGACACGCTCGAACGACGCGCCACCGCGGCGTTGGCCGACGGTGCCGCCCCCGAGTCGGTCGTCGACGAGACGATCCGGGTCGCTGCGGCCGTGACCGTCGGGCTGTCGTGCGACGACACCGACGGCGACGGAGCGGCTGACGACGAGGTGACGGACGACGAGGTGACGGACGACGACCGCTCCGGGACGCCCGCGCCGGAGCCGCCTCCGCCAGCAGCGGAACCCGCACCTGCACCTGCACCTGCACCCGCCCCCGTTCCGCCGAGCGGTGACGACGACGGGGGATCGGGCTCGTCCGGCGGCGACCAGGGCGGCGGGGGCGGCCCGGAGAACGAACCGCCCGGGGCTGACCGTGGCGGCGGGCCACCGCCCGGTCGTGGCTCCGGACAGGGAGGCGGCCCGTGAGCGCCGCACCCGACGCTGACGGGCGCGGCGCCTCCGATCGCCACGACGGTGGGCGTGGTGACGGTGAGCCCACGCAGGAGCACCTCGACGGCGCACCGGCCCAGGCGCACGTCGTCGACGATCGCCCCGGTGGCACCGCGGTCGGGCCGGGCCCATCGGCTTCCCGGACGTGGTCGCCCGCACCGATGCTGCCGAGCCAGATCGCGTCCGGCCGTTACCGGGTGACCGGCCAGCTCGGCGTCGGTGGCATGGGGGTGGTCGTGCGGGCGGAGGACGAGGTGCTCGGTCGCGAGGTCGCGATCAAGCTCCTCGCCGACAACCTCTCCCTCGACGCGGGTTCGTACGCGCGCTTCCTGCGCGAGGCACGTGCGGCGGCGTCCGTCAGCGACCCTCGTGTGGTCGCCGTCTACGACGTCGGCGAGGAGACGGGCCGCCCCTACCTGGTGATGGAGTGCGTCGACGGGCCGAGCCTCTCGGACGTGCTCGCCTCCGAGGGTCCGCTGTCGCCCGAGGCGGTCACCCAGATCGCCACGGACGCGCTCGGGGCCCTCCACAGCGCGCACCAGGCGGGCCTCCTGCACCGCGACGTCAAGCCGGGCAACCTGCTGCGCGCGGCGGACGGCACCGTCAAGGTGACCGACTTCGGGGTCGCGGTCGCCATCGACCAGGAACGCCTGACGCGCACCGGCTTCGTCATCGGCACGGCGGGATACCTCGCGCCGGAGCGTCGGCGCGGGGAACCGGCGACCGTGCGCACGGACCTGTGGGCGCTCGGGGCGACCCTGACCGAGCTGCTGACCGGCCACGCGCCGGGCGACGAAGCCAGCGTTCGCACGGCGACGCGCTCCGACGTGCCGCCGAGGCTGCGCGAGCTGCTGCGCCGACTGCTCGCCGAACACCCCGACGACCGCCCACCGGATGCCCTCGCCGCCCTCGACATCCTCGCCAGCGATCCGGTGCACAGCGGCGCGCCGACGCCGCCGCCGCCCCACCGCGAGGCCACCGCGGCGATGGTCGTGGACCGGACCACCGGACCGCACGAGGAGCAGGCGCCGGACCTCACCGGCGAGGGACCGTTCGAGCCCGTGGGCGCCGACACGCCCACCGGAGCCATCGCCGCCGAACCGGCTGCCGACGCGGCGGCAGGTGACGGTCCGGAGCCCCGCGGGGAGGGGAAGCGTTCGCGGACGACGGCCACGTTGGCCGGTCTCACGGTGTTGATCCTGGCGCTGGCAGCCCTGGCAGCGCTCGACCTCGGTCCGTTCGCGGCCGGCAGCACGCCGGACGAGACCTTCGGCCCGATCGTCCTCGACCCGGCCGATCCGAGCGGCACCGCCCGGGACCTCGCACAGCAGCTCCGGGACCGTGCGGGCCGCTGAGCCGGGTGCCACGCCGTGGTACCGAGTCGACCGAGACGCTCAGAGCCCGACGACGTCGACGCGGCCCCGAACCGCCGCCCAGAACCGCTCGGCCTCCGGCGACATCTCGACGTCGATGATGCCGTCCCGGCGCAGCCGGGCCACCCACGAGTCCACGTTGGTCTGGTGGAACACGAACGGCCCGAGGTCCCGTTCGCGCGGTAGCTCCAACGCCACCTCACCGATTGGCGCCACGCGCCGGATCCGAACGAGCATCGCCTGCAGCACCCGGTGGATGGAGTCCGGCGCCCCGGACGAGCTCGGGAGCCTGCCCTCCTCCTTGCTGCGCGCGATCGCGTGACGGAGCCGGTCGATGTACTCCGCCCAGGCGTGGGCGTCCGCACCGTCCACGACCACCTCGACGCCGCCCGGAGCCACCGTGGCGCCGTCGTGGACCACGTAGCGCCCCTTCCCGGCGTGCTTGGCGGCCAGCAGCGCCTCGTCGGCCGCCAGCTCGAGCGTGTCGAGCGCGCCACGGGACTCGCGGACGGCGAGGCCGATCGACACCGTCACCTCGAGCTCGGTCCCTCGCAACGTCCGGGCTGGACGGATGGGGGCCGCGACGGCCGTGAGGATCTCCTCGGCCAGGGCTCGCGCTCGTTCCTCGTCGGCTCCGGCGAGCACCACCGCCAGTTCGTCGCCGCCGAGCCGGGCGACGGTGTCGGTGGCACGCACCAACGATCCGATCCGATCCGCGATCGCCACCAGCACGCCATCGCCAGCCGCGTGACCGTGCAGATCGTTGATGCCCTTGAAGTCGTCGACGTCGAGGTGCATCAACGCGACCGGCAGCTCCGACAGATCGGCCCGTTCGGCCGATTCCCGGAGCCCCTCCTCGTAGCGGAGACGGTTCGCCAGCCCGGTCAGCGGATCGGCGCTCGCCTGCTGCTCGAGGCGCGCCTCGAGCTCACGCCGCGCCGTGATGTCCACGAACGTCGAGATGATCAGATCGTTGGTGGGGTCGTCGTCCGGCTGGAGCGGGACGGCGCTCTGGAGCAGCCAGCAGGGGGAGCCGTCCCGGACCACGAACCCGACCACCGCGTCCCGCACGGGCTCACCGGACCGCCGCGCGTGCTGCGCAGGTTCCTCATCGAGCGTCATCTCGCGCCCGTCCTCGTGCAGCAGCGTCCAGGGGTGATCGCCGGCGCGGGAACCGAGCAGGACCCCATGGGTGCCGAGGACGCCATCGAACAGCTCGTGCGCCGCGTCGTTGGCCGTCAGGACCCGCCCGTCGACATCCGCGACGACGACGGCGACACCGATGCTCTCGGCGAAGGAACGGAACGCCGCCTCGAAACGCACGTCGCCCTCTCCCCGTCCCGGTGTCCGCCGCGTCGACTCTCACCGGAGCATCGGCCGAAGCGTCCGGGACTTCACCCTTCACCTCAGTACCACTTCGTCGGGAGGTCGCTCTCGGGCGGGAGCACGACCAGTTCGAGCAGCTCGCGCACGTCGGCGGCCACTGCGTAGAGCCGCCGGTAGTCGGGACGGGCGAAGTCCGCGGCGTAGAGCTGCTCGAAGAACGCGAGGAGGCCGTCCCAGAACCCGTCGACCTGCAGCATGACGATGGGCCGCCGGTGGTAGCCGAGCTGCTTCAGGGTCAACACCTCGAGCAGCTCCTCGAGGGTCCCGAAACCGCCGGGGAGCGCGACGAAGGCGTCCGCTCGGACGATCATCTCCTGCTTGCGACCGCCCATCCCCTCGGTGACCACCAGCTCGTCGCACGCGTCGTCGGCGAGCCCGCGCTCGACCATGAGCTCGGGGACGACCCCGGTGACCCGACCGCCGGCCTCGCGGACCGAACGGGCGACCACGCCCATGAGCCCGACCGAGGTGCCGCCGTAGACCAGCTCGTGGCCCGCCTCGCCGAGCGCCGTGCCGTACGCGTGGGCGACCTCGCTGTAGCGGTCGTCGACCGCCTCGGAGGACGAGCAGTAGGTCGTGATCCGCACGTGCGGCTCTCCAGGTCGACTCGAACGCGTGACGCCGTCGGGGTCAGACGCCCGACTCGGGTCGCAGCGTCGGGAACAGGATGACATCACGGATGTTGTGGACGTCGGCGAGCAGCATCACGAGCCGGTCGACCCCGATGCCGAGCCCGCCGGTGGGCGGGAGGCCGAGCTCCATCGCCCGCAGGTACGGCTCGTCGATCGGCATCGCCTCGTGGTCGCCGGCGGCCTTGGCGCGCGCTTGCGCCTCGAAGCGCTCGCGTTGGTCGACCGGATCGATGAGCTCGGAGAAGGCGTTGCCGAACTCGCGGCCCGCGACGATGAGCTCGAAGCGTTCGGTCACGTGGGGCTGATCGCGGTGGCGACGCGCGAGCGGGCTGACCTCGATCGGGTAGTCGGTGACGAAGGTCGGCTCCCAGAGGGTGTGCTCGACGAGCGCCTCGTACACCTCGAGCGCGAGCTTGCCGACTCCCCAGGCGTCCTCGTGGTGGACCTCGTGCGCGTCGCAGACGCCCCGCCAGGTGTCGAGATCGTCG
Source organism: Nitriliruptor sp. (assembly GCF_040882075.1). Taxonomy (NCBI): domain Bacteria; kingdom Bacillati; phylum Actinomycetota; class Nitriliruptoria; order Nitriliruptorales; family Nitriliruptoraceae; genus Nitriliruptor; species Nitriliruptor sp. The sequence continues at coordinate 25,356 of NZ_JBBEBZ010000186.1, read as the reverse complement.
TCGTAGGTGAGCTCGCCGCGGCCCGTCGCCTCGCGGACGAGGTCCAGGAGGGGGATCCGCCGGAACGGCCCCGCGAGGGACACCTCGCGGTCGCCGTAGGTGAGCTCGAGCGTGCCGACCGCCTCCCGCGATGCGCGCTGCAGCAGCGCCTCGGTCAGGTCCATGACGTCGTGGTAGTCGGCGTAGGCCTCGTACGACTCGAGCATCGTGAACTCGGGGTTGTGCCGGGTCGACATGCCCTCGTTGCGGAAGCTCCGGTTGATCTCGAAGACCCGGTTCATGCCACCCGCGATGAGCCGCTTGAGGTAGAGCTCGGGCGCGATGCGCAGGTAGAGGTCGGTGTCCAAGGTGTTGTGGTGGGTCACGAACGGTCGCGCAGCGGCCCCGCCGGGGATCGGGTGCAGCATCGGGGTCTCGACCTCGACGAACCCGCGCTCGTCGAGCTCGGCCCGGAGCGCCTTGAGCACCTTCGCCCGGACCGTGAAGACCCGGCGGGCGTCGGCGTTGACCACGAGGTCGAGCTCGCGCTGACGGAAGCGCGCCTCGGTGTCGGTGAGGCCGTGCCACTTGTCGGGCAGCGGCCGAAGGCTCTTGGCGAGGAGGGTGAGCTGCGACGGTTTCACCGACAGCTCACCGGTCTTGGTCGCCAGCACCTCACCGGTCGCGCCGAGCCAGTCCCCGACGTCGAGCTGGCCGAGCAGGTCGCGCGACGGCTCGTCGACGGCCTTGATCGGCACGAACAGCTGGAGCTGCGCGTCCGCCTCCTGGAGGACCAGGAAGTGCAGACGACCCATCGAACGCTTGGCCACGACCCGACCGGCGACGGTGACCTGCTCGCCCGTCTCGGTGCCAGGCTCGAGGGCGGGGTGGCGCTCCGCGACCTCAGCGAGGGTGTCGGTGGGCCGGAACGCGAACGCGTACGGCTCGACACCAGCCTCACGGAGCTGGTCGACCTTCGCCCGGCGGGCGGCGATCAGCTCGTCGAGCTTGGAGCCCTCATCGGGCAGCGCCTCGTCGGACGGGTCACGGGGGGCGTCGGACACGGGCGTCTCGCGGGCTAGGGTGCGGGCGGGGCCGCACGGTAGCGCTGGCGTGCGGGGGTTACGGCAGCCGCGTCAGGGGCGGTTGTGCGCCCAGACCAGGCTCAGGCCCCTGAGCGTGAGCCAGGGATCGTGGTGATCGATGCTCCGGCACGCGTCGAGGACCGCGGACGCCAGTCCCCCGGTCGCCACCGTCGTCACGCCGGGTCCGAGCTCGCGGGAGATGCGTTCGACGAGGGCGTCGACCTGCCCCGCGGCGCCGAAGACGATGCCGGACTGCAACGCGGTGACCGTGGAGCGGCCGATGGCCGCGGGCGGGGCGATCGTCTCGACCCGCGGCAGGCGTGCGGCTCGTCGGACGAGCGCATCGGCGGACGTGCTGACGCCCGGAGCGATGGCCCCCCCGACGAACTGGCCCTGGCCATCGACGACGTCGAACGACGTGGCGGTCCCGAAGTCGACGACGATGGCCGGGCCGCCGTAGAGCGCGTACGCGGCGACGGCGTTGACGATGCGGTCGGCGCCGATCTCGCGCGGGTTGTCCACGCGCAACGCCAGGCCGGTACGCACCCCGGGTTCGACCACCAGCAGCGGTTCGCGCAGGTAGCGATCGGCCAGCTGGCGCAACGTCTCGGTCACGTGCGGGACCACGGACGACACGATCGCCCCGTCGATGTCCGTGCTGAGGTCGAGGCCCACGAACCGGAGCAAGCCGGCGAGCTTGAGGGCGAGCTCGTCGGCGGTCTCGTCGGCGTGGGTCGACAGCCGCCAGTGGTGGCGCACCTCGTCGCCGAGCAGCGTGCCGACGACCGTGCTGGAGTTGCCGACATCGATGGCGAGCAGCACCTCAGGCCTCCGGTCGAGGAGCAGCGTCCGAGCCGACGGCCCGGACGTCCAACGCGATGTCGAGCTGCGGCGCCGAGTGGGTGAGCGCCCCGACGGCCACGCGATCGACCCCGGACGCGGCGTACGCGGCGACCGTGTCGAGCCGGATCGTCCCGGAGGCCTCGAGCAGGACCCGCTCGGCGAGATCGCGAGCCGCGAGGTGGGCGACGGCCTCGGCGCAGCCCTCCGGGGTGAAGTTGTCGAGCAGCACGTCCCGCGCGCCGGCATCGACGGCCGCGTCGAGCTCGGCCAGCGAGGTGACCTCGACCTGGACGTGGCGACCTCCGACGGCGGCGAGAGCGCGCCGGGTGGCCTCGGCCACACCGCCGGCAGCGGCGACGTGGTTGTCCTTGACCAGCAACGCGTCGGCCAGTCCGACGCGGTGGTTCACCCCACCCCCCGCCCGGACGGCCGCCTTCTCGAGCAGCCGCAACCCCGGGGTGGTCTTGCGGGTGTCGCGGACCACGCAGCCCGTGCCGTCGACGGCGCGCGCGAACTCGCGGGTGCGCGTCGCCACCCCCGACAGGTGGGTGAGGAAGTTCAGCGCGGTGCGTTCGCCCGCCAGGACCGACGCGAGCGGACCCGTCACCGCTCCGAGCACCTGGCCCCGCGTGACGGCCGCGCCGTCGGCGACGTCGATCGACACCGCGAGGGACGGGTCGACCGCCGCGAAGGTCAGCTCGACCAGGGCGGTCCCCGCGATCACGCCATCGGCCCGGGCGACCAGCGATGCCTCGCCCGGAAGGTCCGGCGGGATGGTCGCCGTGGCCGTCGCGTCCGCGGCTCGCCGCTGCGCCGGGGTCGCGTCGACCGCGACCCCGAGGTCCTCGGCGAGCGCTCGCGCGACCGCCTCCTCGCCCGCAGCGCGGACCGCGACCGCGTCGAGCACGCCGTCACCGGGGAGGGCGGAGGACCCAGCCACCTGCCGTCCGGTGCTCAGGCCACGCCCCGGACCTGGCCGTGCCGTTCGGCCACCTCGACCGAGACCGGCTGGTTGTCCCCGTCGACGAAGACGACCGTCGGTTCCCAGGCCCGCGCCTCGGCATCCTCGAGATCGGCGTACGAGATGATGATGACGGTGTCGCCGGGCTGGACCAACCGGGCGGCAGCGCCGTTGAGGCAGATCACGCCCGATCCTCGCTCGCCCTCGATCACGTAGGTCTCGAGCCGGGCGCCGTTGTCGTTGTCGACGACCTGCACCTTCTCGTTGACCAGCAGGTCCGCGGCGTCCATCAGGTCGCGGTCGATGGTGATCGAGCCGACGTAATCGAGGTTGGCCTCGGTGACCGTCCCGCGGTGGATCTTGGACTTCATCATCGTGCGGCGCATCTGCACCCGCCTCTCTGCCGTGTCGTTCCGGGACGCTCCCACGTCCCGGTTCCAACCGGTCCACCTGTCGGTGGCGTTCAGCTCGTCGCTGCCAGCAGCCGTTCCTCGTCCTCGGTGTCGCCCAGCACGACGTTGTCGATGAGGCGGACCGGTCCGACGTCGGCTGCGACCGCGACCAGCAGCTGTTGCTGCGCCTCCGGAGATCCGTCTCCCGCCTGCCCGCGCGAGGTCGCGTCGGGTGGTGCGAGGGTCTCGGGGTCGAGCACCTCGACGTAGTCGACGGTGACCCCGGGGGCGGCCGAGAGGGTACCGCCGACCTCGTTGGCGACCCGAACCGCGTCGATCGGCCCCCCTCCCGCGCGGCCGGCGCGAGCCACCGCGACACCCGCCCGGAGCGCGCGCGACAGGCAGAGAGCGCTCCGACGCTCCGCGGGGCCGAGCCGGCGGTTGCGTGACGACATCGCCAACCCGTCGGGTTCGCGGACGGTCGGCGCACCCACGACCTCGACCGGGAGGTCCAGGTCGGCCACGACCCGCCGGATGACGGCCAGCTGCTGGAAGTCCTTGCGGCCGAACACGGCCAGGTCGGGCTGGACGATCGAGAACAGCTTGGTACAGACGGTCGCGACGCCATCGAAGTGGCCGGGGCGCGAGGCGCCACAGAGGCGGTCGGTCAGGCCCCTCACGGTCACCCGGGTGACGGACGGACGGGGGTAGACCTCGGCGACCTCCGGGGCGAACACGACGTCGGGCGCGAGGTCGCCGAGCTCGGCGAGCTGCCCCTCGTCCCCTTCGAGATCGCGCGGGTAGGCGGCCAGGTCATCGGGGCGGTCGAACTGCGTCGGGTTGACGAAGATCGAGACGACCGTGAGGTCCGCGTCGCTGGCCGCCTCACGGACCAGGGCGAGGTGGCCCTCGTGCAGCGCTCCCATGGTGGGCACCAGCGCCACGCGACCGCCCGCACGGCGGGCCTCGCCGACGGCGGCCCGCACCTCGGCGATGGTGGTCAGACGCTGCACACGGGCTCCCTCCGGCGGCGGCGCAGGGTACGTGCCGATCGGGTCACGAGGTCCGCGGGGCGAGGAGGACATCGAGCTCGGCGGCGGCCCCCGGGGACAACTCGGCGCGGACACGGCCGAGCAGGACCCGCGCGAGGTCCCGGTACGCCTCGAGCAGGTCGGGCACATCGGCGGCGAGCACGTCGAGGTGCGCGGCGACCGTGCCCACGTCGCCCCGGACCACCGGACCGGTCAGGGCAGCGGCGCCGGTCGTCATCGCGTTGTCCACGCTGCGGGCCACGAGGGGGCCGAGGAAGGCGGCGGGGTCGTCGATGCGGGCGCCGAGCAGGAGCTGGCGCGCGACCACCACGGCCGCGGCCGCCGCGTTGCTGCCGACCGTGAGACCGGCGTGGTAGAGCCCGCGGACGTCGTCGTCGACATCGTGGGGGTCCCCGCCGAGGTCGGCGACGAGATCCCGTGCCCACGCCCGATCCGTCGCGGACGCGGTCACCGCCCACGGTGTCCCGACGAGGAGGTCGGGATCGCTGGCGCCGGTCGGCACGGTCATCGCGGGGTGGCACGCCGCCACCCCGGCGCCGCAGAGGGCAGCGCGGTGGAGTGGCGCCAGACCGCGCGACCCGGCGACGTGCACCACACGGTGCCCCTCGTGCAGGACGTCCGACCGCGCGAGGTCGGTGACGACCCGCTCGATGGCATCGTCGGGGGTGGCGATGACGACGAGGTCGGCGTCCGCGGCGGCCGCGACGACGTCCCCGTGCGGCCGACAGCCCGCCACGAGCGCCACCACGTGCTCGCGGGAGGCCTCGGACCCACCAGCCACCGCCACCGTCCGGTGACCGGCCCGCGACAGCGCCACCGCCAGCAGGGTCCCCACGCGGCCGGGCCCGACGATGGCGACGCGTCGACGCGAGGTCGTCGAGGTCGTCGAGGTCACGAGCCGGCCGCCTCGTCGGGATCCAGTCCGGGGCGCTCGAACGAGGCTCGCGGTGCTCCCGGCCCTTCGGGTCGCGCCACGTGACGCCCCGGGACGTCGTCGAGCCGGACCACCAGCTCGATGCCGGTGATCGGCGCGATCGCTGCGAGCGCCTGCGCGACGCGCTGACCGTCCGGGAGCGTGCCCCCCGGCCAGACCTCCGCGAGCGGGACGAGGACGAAGGCGCGCTCGGTCAGTCGCGGGTGGGGCAGCTCGAGGTCGGCCGTGGCGAGCCGGACGTCACCGACCAGCAGGAGGTCGATGTCGAGGGGACGCGGGCCCCACCGCTGCTCGGTGGCACGGTCGCGCCCGAACGCAGCCTCGAGGAGCTGGGTCTGCCGGAGGAGGTCGTGGGGGTCGAGGGCCGTCCGGCCCCGGACGACGAGGTTGAGGTAGGGGTCCTGGGGTACGTGCCGCGGGTCGTCGGGCGTCGGCCAGGGCTCGGTCTCGTACACCGCCGACACGTCCTCGACCGCGAACCCGTCGACGTCGTCGAGCGCGTAGACGGCCGCGGTCAGGGTCTCGAGCGCGTCACCGACGTTCGCGCCGAGCGACAGGAAGGTGAGGTCCGCCACGTCAGGCGCGGGTTCGTCGCACGGTGACCGCCACCTCGGCGGCGATCACGGGGAGCGGCGCGGAGGGCTTGTGCACCGTGACCTCGGCGGCGCGCACCCGGTCGTCCTCGAGGCAGCGACCCGCGACGCGTTCGGCGACCGTCTCGATGAGGTCGACCGGCTGCTCGGTGACGAGGGCCACCACCGCCGCGGCGAGGTCGCCGTAGTGGACGGTGTCGGCGACGTCGTCCGACGCGGCGGCCGGCGCGAGGTCGAGGTCGAGGGCCAGGTCGATGACGAACCGCTGGCCGAGCTCGCGCTCGTGCGGCAGGACGCCGTGGTGCGCGAACACCTCGATGCCGGTCACGGTGATGCGGTCCAACGCGGGTCCTCCCGGCACGGACCGCGAGGCTACTGCCGACCGGTCGGCACCGGCCCGTCGGGGAGCTCGCCGGCCGCGATGGCGTGGGCGACCCGGACGGCGCGGGCGGTGGCGGCCACGTCGTGCGCCCGGACGATCCGGACGCCCGCGGCCACGGCCGTCGCGGCCACGGCGAGCGAGCCTTCGAGCCGGTCCGTCGGATCGTCCGAGCCGGTCACCGTGCCGATGAAGGACTTGCGCGAGGCACCGATCATGACGGGCCGGCCGAGCGAGGTCAGGTCCCGCACGGCCTGGAGCAGGGCGAGGTTGTGGCGCGCGTCCTTGGCGAACCCGAGCCCCGGGTCGACCACGATGCGCTCGGGCGGGAGCCCGGCGGCCGTGAGGTCGCGGATCCCTCCCGCGAGCTGGTCGAACACCTCGCGCACCACGTCCTCGTAGGAGGCGTGCTCCTGCATGGTCCGTGGCTCGCCGCGCATGTGGGTCAGCACGTACGGGACGCGCAGGTCGACCACCGTCGGGTGCATCCGCTCGTCCAGCGATCCCGCGGACACGTCGTTGACGATGCTCGCACCGGCCTCGACGGCTGCCCGCGCCACCTCGGCCTTGACCGTGTCGATCGCGACGATCGCACCCTCCGCCGCGAGGGCCTCGACGACGGGCAGGACCCGACGCAGCTCCTCGTCGGCGGGCACGGGATCGGCGCCCGGCCGCGTGGATTCGCCACCGACGTCGACCGCGTCCGCTCCGGCTGCCAGCAGGGCCAGGCCGGCGCGGATCGCCGCGCCGGGGTGATCGCTCGGGTCGTAGGCCGTCCCACCGTCCGAGAACGAATCGGGGGTGACGTTCAGGATGCCCAGCACGACGGGGCGCGAACCGGTGGGCAACATCCCCGCGGGGGTGACCAGGTCCGGAGCCCCTCCGAGCCAGGCGGCCACGGCGGCGTCCACGACCTCGCGGAGCGGACCGGCGAGTTCGGCGCCGCCGACCCGGCCGGCAGCATCGATCAGCCGCGAAGGGACGGCCATGACCTCGAGCCGGTCACCGTCAGCCCGCCCGACGCCGCGCGCCGCAGCGACCTTGTCGGCGATCTCGCTCGCCCGCTCGAGCTGGGTGAGGACCAGCTGTGCGGGGCCACCCTCGGGGACCAGGCGGGCATCCTCGACGCGGCAGATCGGTCGAACCTCAGCCACGGTAGGCACCCTGATCGCTCGGAGGCGTGGACGGGCCGATCCTAGAGGGCCGCGTGTCCTCAGCGACGTCAGGAACGGAGCCGCGACCCTCAGAACAGCGCGGAGCCCCCACCGCCGCCGCGCAGGAGCGCCAGCGCTTCCGCGCGCGTGCGTGGGTCCTCGCGGAAGATGCCGCGGACCGTCGAGGTCACCGTCGTCGCGCCGGCTCGCCGGATGCCACGCATCTCCATGCACAGGTGCCGGGCCTCGACCACCACCATCACGCCACGGGGGTCGAGCTTGCGCTCCATGGTGTCGGCGATCATCGTCGTCATGCGTTCCTGCAGCCCCGGCCGTTTCGCGCAGACGTCGACCAGGCGCGCCAGCTTCGACAGGCCGGTGACCTGCCCGGCCTCGTTCGGCAGGTAGGCGACGTGTGCCACCCCGCTGAACGGGACGAGGTGGTGCTCGCACATGCTGTGGAAGGTGATGTCGCGCATCATCACGATCTCGTCGTGGTGCTCATCGAAGACCACCGACAGAACGTCGGCCGGGTCGACGAGCAGCCCGGCGAAGATCTCGTCGTACTCCCGAGCGACGCGCGCCGGGGTGTCGACGATGCCGGGACGGTCCGGATCCTCGCCGATCGCCTCGAACAGCATCCGCACGGCGCGCTCGATCTTGTCGTGGTCGAACGTGCCGTTCGGTTCGACGCCCGTGATGTCGCGCACCTGGCCCTCGGTCTCGGCAGCGGTCCTGGGTCCGGCGGTCAGCTGTCGGAGCTGGATCCGTCGGTCCTCCGCTTGGTGGTCCGGCCGCTCGACGAACGCGAGGTCTTCTCGGTCGCCCGCTTCCGGGTGGCCTTCTTGGTCGCCTTCTTGGCGGTGGACGCCTTCGGGCCATCGGCGCTCCCGTTGCCGTTCCCGTGCCCGTTCATCGACGGGTCGAGCCGGCGGAGCTTATCGATGACGATCTTCGGGTCCTGCGCTTCGGGGGCGACCACGGCACGCGTGGGTCGCTTGTCGATGGGCGAGAAGACCTCGGCCATGAGCGCGCCGTCGACCGTCTCGACCTCGAGCAGCTTGCTCGCCAACGCCTCGAGCACGTCGTCGTTCTCGACCAGGATCTCGAGCGCCTCGTCGTGGGCCTCGTCGAGGAGCTTGCGGATCTCGGCGTCGATCTGCGCGGCGATCTGCCCGGAGTACTCCGGTCCGCCGCCCATCTCGCGTCCCATGAACGGTTGCGAGTCACCGTGACCGAGCGTGATCGGCCCGAGGATGTCGCTCATGCCGTACTGGGTGACCATCTGCTTGGCGGTCGCGGTGGCCTTCTTGATGTCGTCACCGGCGCCGGTGGTGATGTCGCCGATCTTGAGCTCCTCGGCGACGCGCCCACCGAGCATCACCGCGAGCCGATCGATCAGCTCGCTGCGCGAGATGAGGTACTTGTCCTCGGTCGGCAGCTGCATCGTGAAACCGAGCGCCTGGCCGCGCGGGATGATGGTGACCTTGTGCACGGGGTCGGCGTTGGGCAGGGCGTGCCCGACGATCGCGTGACCACCCTCGTGGTAGGCGACCGTCCGCTTCTCGCGTTCCGACATCAGGCGGGTGCGACGTTCGGGACCGGCGATGACCCGCTCGATGGATTCCTCGAGCTCGGACATCGCGATCGACTTCTTGCCGTAGCGGGCGGCGAGCAGCGCCCCCTCGTTGACGAGGTTGGCGAGGTCGGCACCGGTGAAGCCCGGCGTCTGCCGCGCGAGCACGCCGAGGTCGACGTCGTCCTCGAGCGGTTTGCCACGGGCGTGGGTCTGGAGGATCGCTTCGCGACCGATCAGGTCGGGCCGGTCGACCGGGATCTGGCGGTCGAAGCGGCCCGGGCGCAGCAGCGCCGGGTCGAGGATGTCGGGACGGTTGGTCGCCGCGATGAGGATGACCGTGGTGCGGACGTCGAAGCCGTCCATCTCGACCAGCAGCTGGTTGAGGGTCTGTTCGCGTTCGTCGTGGCCGCCACCCATGCCGGCACCGCGGTGACGACCGACGGCGTCGATCTCGTCGACGAAGATGATCGCGGGGGCGTTCGCCTTGGCCTGCTCGAAGAGGTCCCTCACTCGGCTCGCGCCGACACCGACGAACATCTCGACGAAGTCCGACCCGGAGATCGAGAAGAACGGGACGCCGGCCTCGCCGGCCACCGCGCGGGCGAGCAGGGTCTTGCCGGTCCCGGGGGGGCCGTAGAGCAGCGCACCCTTCGGGATCTTGGCGCCCATCGCCTGGAACTTCTGGGGGTTGGACAGGAACTCCTTGATCTCGCGGAGCTCCTCGACCGCCTCGTCGGCACCGGAGACGTCGGCGAAGGTGACCTTCGGCGCGTCCTTGGAGACCATCTTGGCCTTGGACTTGCCGAACTGCATGACCTTGCCGCCACCGCCCTGCATGTTGTTCATCAGCAGGAAGAAGATCCCGAGGATCAGGATGAAGGGCAGGACCGTGGCGAGGATGGAGGTCAGCGCACCGGGTGCCTCGGCGTCGAACTCGGTGCGGAGCTGGCCCGCGTCGATCCACGAACCGATCTGGTCACCGACGATGTCGGGGTTGTAGACCACCCGGAACGGCGTCGCGTCACCGTCGACGATGCGCTCACCCTCGATGGACTGCGACCGGTTGCCGATCGTCGACAGCTCGAGATCCTGCCCCTGGAGCTGGCCGGCCTCGACGGCCGCGGAGAACTCGGTCCAGGACAGCTCGTCCGGGGCGTTGGCCGCGCCGAGGAAGCTGACCCCGAGCCAGAGCGCCGCCGCGAAGGCGAGGATCCACGGGAGAGGGCCGCGCAGGAGCCGCTGACCTGGCTTCATCTGGTGTTCCCTGCTCGTCGAGTGGAGGGCCTGCGGGCCGCACGACCTCGTGCAGGAACGTCCTCCGAGCGAGGTTCGATGCTACCAGCGGGGTGGGTGGCCGGTCCCTGGCCTGCGGGGCCCCGGCGCACCGTTCGGCGCACGCCAGGCCGCGAGCCGGACGGTCAGGCCGCCCCGTACACCTCGGGCTTGAGGGTCGCGATGCACGGCAGGTTGCGGTACCGCTCGTCGTAGTCGAGCCCGTAGCCCACCACGAAGACGTCGGGGATCTCGAAGCCGACGTACTTGACCGGCAGATCGACCTCGCGGCGCGACGGCTTGGTCAGCAGCGCCATCAGCTCGAGCGACGCGGGCTTGCGCGAGCGCAGGTTCTTGACCAGGTAGTCGAGCGTCAGACCGGAGTCGACGATGTCCTCGACGATCACCACGTGCTTGCCCTCGATGTCGGTGTCGAGGTCCTTGAGGATGCGCACGACCCCGGACGAGGAGGTCGCGGCCCCGTACGAGGAGACCGCCATGAAGTCCACCGAGCAGCCGACCTCGAGGTGACGTGCCAGGTCGGCCATGACCAGGAACGCCCCCTTCAGGACCGCGACGAGGAGGATGTCCCGGCCGGTGTAGTCCTGCGACATGCGGGCGCCGAGCTCGGCGATCTTCGCCTCGATCCGGTCGCTCGAGATCAGCACCGACTCGATGTCGTCGCGGTGCAGGGCGGGGATGGCGTCCAGGTCGGACATCGTGGCTCCGTGGGTGCGAGAGGCGCGGCAGGCCGGGCTCCGTCACAGCCTGTCCGCGGAGCCGATGAAACATCGAGACTAACGGGGGGCGGGGGTGCTCGGGACCGCCAGCAGCTGCGCGGCGGGGGCGGCACGCCCGGCGGCGAGCACCTCCGCATCGACGACCACCCCCGGGATCCACACGACCCGGTCACCGGCCACGAGCAGCGGCCACCGGTCGCGGACCGGTCGGGGCACGCGGGCGTCCACGAACACGTCGGCGACGCGGCGCGTCCCACCGACGGCACGGCACCGGTCCCCCGGACGCCGGTGACGCAGCTCCAGCCCGGCGTGGACCAGCTCGGTCGGCAGCGCGAGCACGCACCGCTCGGCGGTCCCCCCAGGCGGCGGGGCGAGCCCGCCGAGGGCGGGGACCGGAAGGGTCCAGGCGCCGCTCAGCTCGAAGGTGATCTGTCCCGTGGTCGTCCCGTCGGCAGCGACGGACCCGGGGGTCCGGACCTCGACCGCGATGCCGGCCGGGTCCCACCTCGTGGTCCCCGGCAGCTGCAACGGGCGGGGCGGGCTGGGGATCGATCGGCGAGGTGCCACGGCACGCCAGCCGCCGCCCGCGGACACCTCGAGGGCGCCCACCTGGAGCCGGCGCCCCGCCCGGAGCGCGAGCAGGTCGGCGATCACGGCTGCAGGGGGCGGCAGCGCCTGGCCGAGGTCGGCGAACACGCGCCGCCAGAGTCGTCGCTGGACGGCCGCGGGGAGGCGCTCGAGCTGCTCGTCCCGCACGGCGAGCACGTCGCCGCACCGCACCGCGACCTCACCGAACGCCGCATCCGCGAGCGCCCCCAACGCATCGTCGTCCTCGGCGGCGAGTGCCGCGAGGCGCCCGAGCGCGCCGACGGGATCCGGGCCGACCTCACCGAGGAGAGGCAGCACCTGCGAACGGACGAGGACACGCCGCAGACGGGCGTCGTCGTTGGTCGGGTCGCTGGCGACCGGCAGGCCCTCGAGGGCCACGAAGCGACGCAGGTCCGCCCGACGCAGACGCAGGAGGGGGCGCACGAGGTCGGCTGAACGGGGGCGCATCGCGGCCAGTCCACCGACACCGGTCCCCCGCGCGATCCGTAGGACCACGGTCTCGGCCTGGTCGTCCGCGGTGTGGCCGACGAGGATGGCTTCGGCCCCCCGATCGCTCGCGACCCGGCGGAGCGCCGCGTACCGCGCGTCGCGGGCAGCGGCCTCGAGCCCCCGCCCGGAGCGCGCCACCGCGACCGCGGTGATCTCGAGGGCGAGCCCGAGGTAGGCGGCGTGACGCTCGACGACGACGACGTCCTCGGTGTCGTCCCGGAGCCCGTGCCGGACGTGGACGAGGGTGACGATCAGGTCCGGTCGCGCCTCGGTGGCCAGGTAGGCGAGCGCGGTCGAGTCCGGGCCACCGGACAGCGCGACGACGACGGCTGCGCCGCGCGGGAGGTGCGCGAGCTCAGCGGCGACGGCGTCGATCAGCGCGCCGCGGCCGCGGCCGGGGGGCAGCGGGCCCGGCCGCTGCGGTGGGTCCAGGTCCCCGCGCGTCACCCGCTCGGCAGGGACGCGGCCGGGGAGCCACCGACGCGAGCCAGCCAGCCCTCCGGGTCGGCGATCTCCTCGCCACGAGGCAGGTGGTCGGCGCGCTCGAAGGCGCGGTTGAGACCGTCCACCCCGGCGCGAGCGACCACGCCATCGACGAACCGTTCCCCCTCCGCGTACTGACGACGCTTGAGCTCGAACCCACCGACGGTGTTGAGGATCTTCGCGGTGAGGTCGCCGCGGCGGCTGGCGAGGTGCTCGCGCACGCCATCCGGGTCGTCGACCAGCCCGGTCGTGGCCCCGAACATGGCCGCGTTCCCGTGACCTTCGAGCAGGCTCATCAGCCCCTGTGCCTCGTCCATCACCGTCAGCTGGTCGGGGGTGAGCACGAGCTCGATCAGAGGCTGCGACGAGCCGGTCGCGATGACCTTCGCGATGGTCCCCGGCAGGCCGGCGGCCACGTCAGCGACGGCTTCGCCGGACAGCCGGGCGCCCTCGAGGTAGCGGTCGAGCAGCCCCTGCAGGTGCGGGCCGAGCCACGGCGAAGCGTCGAACTGCAGCCGGTGGGTGACCTCGTGGAGCAGCACCGTCCGCCGCACGTCGGTGGCCAGCTCACCGCGCTGCCGGCCGAGCTCGAGCACGTTCGGGCCCACGACGACCAGCTCTCCCGTCGCGCCGCCGGCGACCCGCGAGCCGAGCGGCAGCACGTACTGGCCGAGCACCCGCGTGGACAGCAGCCCGAGCAGCCCGCCGAGCTGGGCCCCGAGCACCCGCGAGGTCACGGCGCGTCGGGGTCCGAGCCGCTCGCGGAGCGGCTCGAAGGCGCCGCGCATGCCCGCCAGGTTCGCGCGGACCCACCCGAGGCGCCCGATCACGCGGGCGCGCGTCGGGGGCAGGTCGGCGCCGAGACCGGACCAGCGCCGCGCCGCTTCGTCGATGGCCGGCAGGTCCGCGGCGACCTCGGCCCGCAGCCGAGCGGCCGCCTCGGCATCGTCACGCTTGCCGATCACCACCAGCCGGGCCGCCGCGATGGCGACCCGCTCGTCGATCAGCGGCGGTGAGGTCGGGTGGGCCACGGGTGCCGACCTCTCTGATCGGATCAGGTCTCGCGCTGGACCTCGGTCAGGCCGCGTCGTGCTTGGCGGGCCGGACCACCAGGAGGTACCAGAGTCCGATCCCGATCACGAGCCCCACGACCCCGACGACCAGCAGGATCAACGACGCCGCCCAGTGGAACGGCAGGTCCGGGTCCTCGTACCCGGCCAGCGACCGGGCCGGGTTGTCGAGCTCGTCACGCGGTATCGGGTCCGGTCCGAGGGGCTCGTCATCCGCAGCCGCGGCCAGCACGACGTCGGCCGGGGTCTCGACCACGTCGGCCGGGGCCTCGACCACGTCGGCGGAGGCCGCGCTGGGCACGAGAAGCAGGGCGATCAGCGCCAGCAACAGGGGCGCGAGGAGGCGGCGCATCGGGCGGCTCCGAGGGGCTCGGGGGCGGTTCGAGTCGACGGTGCGCACACGAGCGAGGTTCGAGCTCGGGCGACGCGGGAGCCTACCTCAGGCCCGTCCGAGGTTCCGAAGCGGCGGGTCCGGCGCACGGGTGCATCAGGGCGCGATCAGGTCGCGGAACTCGCCGGGCAGCGACGACGAGGCGTCCTGGTCGGTGGCGTCGCCCACGCCGCCGAACCGGTCGAACAGCTCGACGATCCGCGGCGGCTCGTCGTCCTCGCCCGGTTCGGCCGTCGGCAGCTCGGGGATGGCCGGCACGGTGCCGGGCCCGCCGCTCGTCGGAGCGGGGTCCGCCGGAGGGGTGGCGTCGTCGCCGGGGGGCTCGCCCGGCGAGGTCCGCGGGGTCGGCGACTCGAGCGGGGTGATGGACCGCTCCGGGACCAGCGTGGGCGACGGCAACCCACCGTCGGGGAGCGGCGATCGGGTCTCCTCCGCGGTGCGAGCGTCGAACCCCGCGTCGACGGAGCGGGCGTCCTGTTCCGAGCGGGCGACGGTGGTCTGCGGGCCGATCGGGGGATCGCCGACCCCGACCGCCACGACGGCGAGCACGGCGGCGGCGGTGCCGAGCAGGACCCCGGCGCGGTGGAGGACGGTCGCGAGGCGGTCACGCGGCCCGCCGTTCGACCCGGTGGTCGACTCCAGGAGGGCGGGCTCGTCAGGTGTCGGGTCGCCGATCCGAGCCTGCGCCGCGGTCGCGACCACCTCGCCGATGCGCTGCTCGAGGATCTGGAGCAGGAGGCGGTGGTCATCGAGGGCCGCGCGGACCTCGTCCTCGTCGCCTCCCGCGATGGCCGCATCGCTGCGCAGCAGCGCGGCGTCCCAGGCCAGCCGGGAGGTACCGAGCTCACGGTGGAGGTCACCGGCGAGGCGCGCACGATCGGTCGCCGACGGACGTCGGTCGCCTCCGTTGCTGTGGTCGCTCACGGTTCGATCCTGGCTGGGTGCTGGTGGAGGCTTCCACGCGCACGGGGCAGGTTCCTGCTGGCGACCCCCGCCACTCGTCCGCGCCGACCGGTAGGACCGACCATCCGGTCGGGCACCGCACGGTCGGGAGGCGGCCACGGCCGCTACCAAGGGGGCATGAGCTCACGCCCCGCCGCCCTCCTGGACCTCGACGGCACGCTCGTCGATTCGGTCTACCACCACGTCGTCGCCTGGCAGGACGCCCTCCGCGAGGTCGGCCACGAGATCCCCGCCGTGCGCATCCACGCCGGCATCGGGATGGGCGGCGACCGCCTGTTGCCCTGGCTCCTCGGTGGCCACGACGCGGACGGGACCGAGGAGGCCGCGGACGGCCACCGTCGACGCTTCCTGGCCCGGGCCGACGATCTGCGGCCGACGCCGGGGGCGCGGGAGCTGCTCGAGGACCTGCGGGTGCGCGAGGTCCCGTTCGTCATCGCCACCTCCGCCGGGGAGGAGGAACGCGAGGCGCTGCTGGCCGTGCTCGGCGAACCCGACCTGCCGCTCGCCGGCGCGGGTGAGCACGACAGCAAGCCGTCACCCGAGACGCTGATCGCCGCCTGCGGTCAGCTGGGGGTGACCCCGGACCACGCGGTGCTCGTCGGCGACTCGCCGTGGGACGCCATCGCCGCGCGCCGGACCGGCGTCCGCCCGATCGGGGTGCGCTGCGGCGGCTTCGGTGACGAGGTCCTGCGCGAGGCGGGGGTCACGCGCATCGTGGATCACCCGCGCGAGCTCATCGGCCAGCTCTGACGGGCTGGTCGTCCTCGCGGGCCGCCTCACCTCGCGGCGGCCGCGGGGTCAGGAACGCCACGGGCACGCTGATGTCGAGCTCCGCGGTCCTCACGGTGGCGATCTCGCGGCCCGGCTGCACCGCCGCCTGGGGTGCTCCGGTGACCCCAGCGAAGACCCGCAGGTCCGGGACGGTGAAGGCCAGCCCCGCGAACACGGCCGGGCCGTCGCCCGCGGGAGCGATCGGGCCGATCAGCTCGAGCAGGCTGGTGCCGAGCTTCCAGAAGCGGTACCGGAAACCCTCGTCCCCGCGTGCGGCGTCGATGGTGCGACGTGGCTCGATGCCGAGAGCGATGATGGCTGCGGAGGTCCGCTCGACGTCGGGCGTCGCCACGACGAGGTGGTCGAGGGCGACCACCGCGTACCCACGGCCCGTGGCGGTCGCATCCGGATCCTGCTGGCGGTCGCCAGCGGTGGCCGGGGCGAGCCCGTCTACCGCGTGATCGATGCGCGGATCGAGCTCCCACCCGAGGATGCCGCGCGGGCCGTCCGCCCCCACGAGCCGCACGGTCACGCCACCCACGGTGAGGTGATCGCCGACGACGGGAAGACCCATCTCGGCCCAGGCGGACGGCTCGTCGCCGACGACCAAGCCCGTGAGCCGCAGCGTTCGTCCCACCCCAGCCGCCTCATCGCCCGCGCACCCGACGCGATCGCGGTCGGTCGATCGAGACTAGGAGCGTGAACGTCGACGGCCAGGGCCCTAGGGCACTCATGACCGGGCCTCCGGTCCCGACCGGAGGCGGCCGAACGGCCGTCCGCAGGGGGTCCGGGCAGCGTCAGCCCTTGAAGGTGGACGACCCCGCGTCGCCGAACGGCGCGTCCCGCTCGCGGACAGCCTCGCGGAAGCCCGCATCGGCCGCGCGGCGCTGGAAGGCGTACCCCTCGGCGGTGTGGCGGGTGATGCCGTCGAAGACGGTGCCGAGGAGCTGGGTCTGGTGCAGACCCTGGCCGTAGAGGGACTGGTTGACCAGGTGCTTCATCATCGCCAGCTGGTTCCAGGGCACGCGGGCGATGCGTTCGACCAGGATCTCGGTGCGCTCGTCGAGGTGGTGGGCGACCCCCAGACCCGGGACGGGGGGTAGCCGATCTTGGCGTCCTCGGCGATGACGAGCAGGTCGCTGCAGAGCGCGAGGTCGGTGCCGCCGGCGACGCAGAACCCGTGGACCTTGCAGACCACCGGGGTCGAGGCGTGGAACAGCGACATGAAGGTGCGCACGTTCCGGCTCATCATCGCGTGGTCGACCATCGGGTCCCAGGTCCCCTCCGGGTCGTGGTTGGCGGCCACGACCGCGGGGTCGATCGGCGATCCGGGCGGCGGGGACACGCGGTCGTCACCGAAGCGGCCCATCCCCTCGGCGCTGTCCACGAGGTCGTAGCCCCCGCAGAACCCCTTGCCGTTCCCGCTCAGCACGATCACGTGCACGTCCGGATCGAGGTCCGCGCGCTCGACGCAGGTGCCGAGCTCGGCGATCAGGCGCGGGGTCAACCCGTTCCCGCGCTCGGGCCGGTCGAGGGTGATCCGCGCCACCCGATCGGCCACCTCGTACTCGATCGTCTCCAACGCTTCCACGGTTCGCTCCCGACGTCCGGCACCGCACCGTAGGTCACCCGGAGGCTGGTCCTTGGACCCTCGCCCGCAGCGCCTGCTGGACGTACCTTGGACGCGGCCCCCCGTGCGGGGCGGCCACGCCCGAGGAGGGCTCGCCGTGGACACCTCGACGCTCGTTCCCGCACCTGTCGCTCGCACGAACGACGGATCGCCGCCCACACCGCGCCGGTGGGTGCGGCTGTTCGAGGAGGGCGGCGCCGACCAGCGCGACCTGCTCGGCGGCAAGGGCGCGAACCTCGCCGAGATGGTGCGGATGGGCCTGCCGGTCCCCCCCGGTTTCACGGTGACCACCGAGGCCTGCCGGGCGACCACGGCGGCGGACGGCACCGCGCCGAGCGAGCTCGCCGACGAGGTGCGCTCCGCCATCGCTCACCTCGAGCAGGTGACGGGCCTCGGGTTCGGTGACCCCACCGCACCCCTGTTGTTGTCGGTCCGGTCCGGTGCCAAGTTCTCCATGCCGGGGATGATGGACACCGTCCTCGACCTCGGCCTGAACCCCGAGACCGTCGCCGGGCTCGAGGCGAAGACCGGCGACCGGTGGTTCGCGCTGGACGCCTACCGGCGCCTGCTGGACCTCTTCGGGCGGGTCGTGCTCGGGGTGCCCGAGGAGCAGTTGTCCGCCGCGGCGACGCCGCTGCTCGAACGCCACGCCGTCACCGACCCGAGCGGTCTGCCGGTGGAGGGGCTCGAGGAGCTCATCGCGGCCTACGACGCCGCGATCGTGGCAGCGACCGGACGCCCCTTCCCGACCGACCCGTGGGAGCAGCTCGACGCGGCGATCCTGGCCGTCTTCCGGTCCTGGAACGGCAACCGCGCCGTGACCTACCGGCGCATGGAGGGCATCTCGGACGATCTCGGTACCGCCGTGAACGTGCAGGTCATGGTGTTCGGCAACGCGGGTGACGACTCCGGCACCGGGGTCGCGTTCACGCGTGACCCCGCGACCGGCGAGGCACGCCCGGTGGGCGACTTCCTCCTGCACGCCCAGGGGGAGGACGTCGTCGCCGGGACCCGGACCACCGAACCGCTGTCGCACCTCGGCGCGGTGTTCCCCGAGTGCGAGGTCGAGCTGCTGGAGGTCTTCCGGCGGCTCGAGGAGCGCTACCGCGACCTGTGCGACATCGAGTTCACCATCGAGCACGGGACCCTGTACGTCCTCCAGACGCGGGTCGGCAAGCGGACGGCGCTGGCGGCGCTCCGGATCGCGGTCGAGCTCGTCGACGAGGGGGTCATCGAGCCCGCCGAGGCGGTCGCCCGCTTCACCCCCGACCAGCTCGAGATGCTGCTCCACCCGCGCTTCGACCCGGCCGCCAGCTACGAGCCGGTCACGCGGGGTCTGGCTGCCTCCCCCGGTGCTGCCGCCGGGGAGGTGGTGCTGACCGCGGACGCCGCCGTCGCGCGCGCCGCCGAGGGCGTCGACGTGCTGCTGGTACGGCCGCAGACCTCGCCCGAGGACCTGCACGGGATCCTGGCGGCACGCGGGGTGCTCACGAGCCGCGGCGGACTCGTCAGCCACGCCGCCGTGGTCGCCCGCGGGATCGGCAAGCCCGCCGTCTGCGGCGCGGCCGACCTGGTCGTCGACCCGGACGCGGGCACGGTCACGATCGGCGACGTCGTCATCCACGCGGGTGACACCATCTCGATCGACGGGACCAGCGGCGACGTCGTGGTCGGCGAGGTCGCCGTCGTCGCGCCCGCCGCGCCGCCCGAGCTGGTCCGCCTGCTCGGCTGGGCCGACGAGGTCCGCGAGCTGCGGGTGCTGACCAACGCCGACACGCCGGAGGACGCCCGGGCAGCGTTGGAGCGGGGCGCGGAGGGCATCGGCCTGTGCCGGACCGAGCACCAGTTCCTCGGTGACCGGCTGCCACTCGTCCGCCACGTCATCCTCGCCACCGACGATGCCGATCGGGACGAGGCCATCGCCGACCTCTACGTCCAGCAGCGGCACGACTTCGTCGAGCTGCTCGAGGCGGTCGACGGGCTGCCCGTGACCGTGCGCCTGCTCGACCCCCCGCTCCACGAGTTCCTCCCGCGCGTCGAGCAACTGCTGGTCGCGGACGCGACGCGTGGCCTGTCGGAGGAGGAACACCACCTGCTCGACGGGGCGCTGGCGTGGCGTGAGGACGATCCCATGCTCGGGATCCGCGGCGTCCGACTGGGCCTGCTCCGGCCCGAGATCTACGCGGTCCAGGTGCGGGCGCTGCTCGACGCAGCGGTAGAACGGTCCGCTGCAGGCGGTGATCCGCAGGTGCGCATCATGATCCCGCTGGTCAGCGCTCCCGCCGAGCTCGCCGCCGCGTTGGCGGCGGTCCGGGCGGTGGCTGCGGAGGTGGAGGCGGCTGCCGGCCACCCGCTCAGCTACGAGGTCGGCGCGATGATCGAGACCCCGCGCGCGGCGCTGCTCGCCGGTGTCATCGCCGAGCAGGTCGACTTCCTGTCCTTCGGCACCAACGACCTGACCCAGATGACGTTCGGGTTCTCGCGGGACGACGTCGAAGCCCGGCTGCTGCCCCCGTACCTCGCCCAGGGCATCCTGCCCGCCGACCCGTTCGAGACCATCGACGTCGACGGCGTGGGCGAGCTGGTGCGGACGGCCGTGGAGCGCATCCGCGCGACGGACCCGACGGTGGACATCAGCGTCTGCGGCGAGCACGGTGGTGATCCGACCTCCGTGGGCTTCTTCTCGGCGGTCGGGTTCGACGACGTATCGTGCTCGCCCTTCCGGGTGCCCGTGGCCCGCCTCGCGGCGGCGCACGCGGAGCTCGGACTGCTCGGTCCCGCCAGCCACGACGCCTCCGTCTGACAGGACACCCCGTGGAACGTCCGCTCTACGCCTACGACTACGCCGACGTCCCCTACGACGACGCCATCGAGCTGCTCGCGACCGATCCGGAGCGCCTGCTCCAGGACGCGACGGATCGTTCGGCGGCCCACGCCGAGGAGGTCGTCGGCAACCTCGCGGTCGACCTCGGCGGCTTCGAGCTCGGCCGTGACGTGGTGATCGAGCTCGATGCGTTCCAGCCGGTCGAGGTGCTGCGCGGCGTCCTCCCCCTGCGCTGGCGGGCGGCGCGGGGGCACCTGCTGTTCCCCACCGTCGATGCCCAGCTCGAGATCACCGCGCTGTCGCTGTCGCCCCCGCGGGTGCAGGTCGCCCTGACCGGCAGCTACGACCCGCCCTTCGGGGTCGCGGGCGACCTGCTCGACCGCGCCGGCCCTCACCGGGTCGCGGAGGCGGTCGTGCACCGCTTCGTCCGCGAGGTCACCGCTCGGCTCGAGCTGATCGCCGGCGGCTCGGACCGGTCGAGCCGCATCTGACCCGTCGTTGCCGAGCCGTCCGCCGCCGGCGCCTACCCGGCCGCTCGACGGAGGACGAGCCGGGCCTCGTGGCGGTCCTCGTCGGTCCACCCCTCCTCGAGGGCGATCACCTCGAGGGCCGCGTCGGCGGCGGTGAACCGGTCGGCGAGCTGCGCCACCTCGCCGTCTTCGAGCAGGAAGTGGCGTGGCGGCCGGTCGTGCCGATCGAGGTTGCTGACCGTCGCCTGGCACAGCAGCAGCGTGCCGCTTGGCGCGAGCTCGGCGGGGAGCCGGGACCAGACGTCCCGGTCGAGCCAGTGGGTGACGACGATCACGTCCCAGGGGCCGGCGGGCAGCGGGTCCCGTGACAGGTCGGCGCGCACCACGTCGAGGCTGACCCCGGTGTCGATCGCGCGCCGCGTCGCTTCGGCGCACGCGGTGTCCGACACGTCGACCAGCGTGACATCGAGGCCGCGCGCGGCGAGCCACAGCGCGTGCCGGCCGGTGCCTCCGGCCACGTCGACGGCGCGACCGGAGGTCGGCAGCAGCGCGTCGTTCGCGGTGAGGAAGCTCGACGGGTCGGTCGGGGCCGTGCCGCTACCCACCGCGTCCGCGTGCTTGCGGTTCCAACGCGCCCGTGGGTCGTCCGGCGGCTCCACCTCGGCTCCGTCCCGTCGAGAGGTCAGGTGAGCAGGGTCCGCACGTCCAACACCAGCGTGGTGGCCAGCAGCGCCACCACGATCAGGATGAACGCGGTGTACGCCCACCGTCGTGACCAGTCGGCGAGCCAGACGCGGCGCAGGCTGACGACCGCCATGACGCCAGCCACGATCGACAGGACGATGGCGATGGGGGTGGCGACGACCCCCAAGCCGGTGATCAGCGGCGCCGTGGCCGGGATGATGGCGTAGGTGATGACGCACCGGACCGCGGAGATGGCCAGCGACCCCTTGAGCGGCATGAGCGCACGGGGTTCAGCGTGTTCGACGCGCAGCAGCTGCCGAGCCAGGCGTTCGGCCGCCGAGCGGGGCGGTGCCTGCACCGGGGTGATCATCGCGGGTGTCGTCCTCCGACCGGCGCGAGCGTGCGCACGGGCGGCGCGAGGGTACGGGAGCGGGCGGGGTGCCCCGCACCGAGGCGAGGACGGTCGTGGCTGGAGCCGGGACGGGGAATCGAACCCCGGACCTATTCATTACGAGTGAATCGCTCTGCCGACTGAGCTATCCCGGCGTGTGCGGTGCGGATGCTACCGCCCGGACGGAGGAGACGATCAGCTGGCGGCGGCCTGGGCGTACAGCGGCAGCGCGATGGCGAGCAGGAGCCGTTCGAGCTGGAGCTCGGGAGCGCCGTTGCGATCCAGCGCCTCGCGGCACCGGGCGATCGCCCGCAGGCCCTGGACCGCGGCGGGCGGCGGCAGGCGGACCGCGTCACGCTGGAGCGAGGCGAGGTGGTCGACGTTGATCACCTGATCGGGCCCAGCTCCCGATGCGACGGCGAGCAGGTCACGCAGCTGGCTCGCGAGCGTGTCGAGGAGGGTGTCGAGCGCGCGACGCATCTCGGCCCGCTCGAGCCGGGCGTGCCGCTGCTCGAGCCGCTTCTTCACGCCGGTCGGCCACCCGCGTCCGCGTTCGTCGACGCCGTAGGACTCCTCGTAGCTCGCGAACTCGGCGAGGTGCTTGTCCTTCAGCGGGGCGACCCGTCCACGCGCCCACGCCGTCAGCTCCTTGGCCAGCGGGACGACCAGCCCAGGCCCCCCGGTCGCGAGCCGGTCGAGCAGCGCGAGGTGCTGCCAGCGCGCTTCGGCGAGCTCGGGGTCGGCGAGGTCGCGGAGCCGCTCGGGCGAGCCGAGCGACGCGCGCGCCAGCTCGAGGGCGCGGTCCGCAGGGACGCCGAGCTCGCGGGTGGCGAGCTGGGTCAGCGCGTTCGGCCCCCACGGCACGACGTCGAGCCGGCGGCAGCGCGACAGGATGGTGTCGAGCAGCGCGGACTCGTCCGAGGCTTCGAGGACCCACACCACCGATGGGGGCGGCTCCTCGAGGATCTTCAGGAAGGCGTTCTGCGCCGACTCGTTCATGCGGTCGGCCGCGACCACCCGCATCACCCGTCGCTGCCCCTCGGTGAGGGACCGCGACGCGGTGGTGATCCAGTCGTGGACCGCGTCGACGAGGTGGAACTGGCCCTCGGGCTCGAAGACGTCCACCGCTGGGTGGACGCCACGTCCGATCCGCAGACACGTGGAGCACTCGCCGCACCCGGCGTCGGCGGATCGGTCGGGGCAGTTGAGCGCCGCGGCGAGCGCCCGGACCGCTTCGGGCTGCCCCACGCCGGTCGGACCGACCAGCAACCAGGCGTGCGCGACCTCGTCGCTCCGCAGCGCGGCGCGGAGCGCTTCGACCGCAGCGGGCTGCCCGAGCACCTCGTCCCAGGTCACACCGTTCACGAAGGTTCCTCCCGGCCCCGGGTCTCGACCGGCAGGGCGGTCGTCTCGGCCGCGGACACGGCCGTCGTCTCCGCCGTCGGCAGGGGCAGCGTGCCGTCCGGGCTCGGGGTCGGGTCCGGGATCGGACCCGGATCCGGGTCCGCGACGGCGCCGCCGTCCTCGGGGCTGGTCGGTGGGCGGTCGCGGTCCCGGTCACGCTCGCCGAGCAGCTCGAGCGCCACGTCCCGGATGCGGTGGTGGAGCTGTTCGACCGGTCGCGTGGCGTCGAGCACGAGGTAGCGGTCCGGGTCGAGCTCCGCGCGGGCGCGGTAGGCAGCAGCCACGGAGCGGTGGAAGTCGAGCCCTGCAGCCTCGAGACGGTCCGGGGTGCCGCTGTCGGTGGCGCGCCGGAGGCCCTCGGCCGGATCGACGTCGAGCAGGACCACGAGGTCGGGGACGACCTCGCCGGTCGCCCAGGCGTTGAGGTCGGCGACGGCCCGCTCACCGAGCCCTCGGCCCGCACCCTGGTAGACGATCGAGGAATCGACGTACCGGTCGCACAGCACGACCGCCCCCTTCTCGATGGCGGGACGGATGACCTCGTCGACGTGTTGCGCACGTGCCGCGGCGTACAGCAACGCTTCGGTCCGGTCGCTCATCTCGTCGGACGAGCGCGAGAGCAGCACCTCGCGGATGCGCTCGCCGATGGCGGTACCGCCCGGCTCCCGCGTCACCACGGCGTCCCAGCCGGTGCGCTCGATGGCTGATCGCAGGAGCCGGATCTGGGTGGACTTCCCCGAGCCGTCGCCACCCTCGAAGACGATGAAGATGCCGTGCCGAATGAGCGGTTCGACGGAGGAGTCGAGGTCCAGGCCGGGTTCGCTCGTGATGGCACGGTGGAGGGCTCTCCCGGTCAGCACCGCGCCGGTCAGCGCCAGCGCTCCGGCGATGAGGATCGAGATCCGGATGCCCCCGAAGGCGTACGGGTAGAAAGAGCTGCCCGGCTCCGGGCGCTCCCGGCCGATCGCGCCGACGAACAGCGGCACGGCGAGGGTGGCCCCGAACAGGGCCACGCGGACCCCGGAGTTGAACGCCGCGAACGTGCGCCCGCGGATGGCGTCCCCGGAGCGCTGCTGGAGCACGGTGTAGCCGACGATGAAGGCGACGCCGGCGCCGATGCCCATCGTGAGGGCCGGGATCACGGCCCAGCCGAGCGACGGCATCGGCGCGAGCGCCAGGAGGGAGACCCCCGCGATCCCGATCCCGGGGGCGAACAGCCGCTCGGGCTCGATCCGCTGGCTGAGCGGCGGCGCGAGCACCAGACCGCCGATGAGCCCGATGCCGACCAGCCCCACCAGGATGCCGAAACCGGACTGGCCGGCGTTGAGCACGCGGGCGAAGAACTCACCGACCGAGATGACCACGCCCGCCGCCGCGAACGCGACCATGACGCCGACGATCAGCGCGCGGACGACGGGCTGGCGCGCGATGAAGCGGAACCCCTCGAGCAGCTGCTCCCAAGGCCCGGGAGGCTCGGCGCCGTCCGTGGTCGCCATCGAGGTGCCGTGACGCGCCGCGGGTGGAACCTCGAGCCGCGCGAGCAGCGGTGCCGAGATCCAGTAGGAGAAGGCGTTGACCCAGATGGGCAGCGCGATGGGTCGCTCGGCCAGGAACGACCCCTCGGGGGCCAGCGTCAGGGCCAGCGCCACGAGCGCCGCGTTGAGCAGGGCGCCGATCGGCAGGGTCCCGTAGGTCGACAGCAGGTTGATCTGGTTGGCCAGCACGAGCTCGCTGCGCTTGACGAGGGACGGGAAGACCGCGTCCTTGGCCGGCGCGAACAGCGACGACATGCCCTCGATCACGAGCGTGGCGAGCACGAGGGTGAACACCTCGTTGGTGAACGGGATCAGCACCATCACCAGGCCCCGACCGAGGTCGGTCCCGATGAGCACGTGCTTGCGGTCCCACCGGTCCACGAGGACGCCCGCGACCGTGCCGAGCAACAGCGACGGCAGGACCCGGGCCATCATGACGCCGGACACGGCGAACAGCGCCGCGTTGCCCGGACCGAGGATGTCCGCCGTCAGCGTGATGATGGCGAAGAACCCCATCCAGTCGCCGACCGCGGAGCTCAGCGTGGCGAGGGTGAGGTTGCGGAAGCCGCGGTTCTTGAGCAGGCCGACGTAGGCACTTGGGGCGACTCCCCCGAGCACCGATCCGCCTGCGGGGGGGTCCCCCGTTCCGCTCGCGTCCATCGCGGGAGCCTACCCCTCG
>NZ_JBBEBZ010000185.1:15182-66206 GCF_040882075.1 Nitriliruptor sp. | reverse complement strand
GACAGGAACGCCCGCTGGATCTTTGCACCGCCGGTACGGACCGCGTGCGGGATCTCCTTGCCGGCAGACTTCACGTACTCGAGCCCGTAGTCGTCAGCGAGACGACGACGCAGCGCGGTGTCGTGGATGACGTAGTCGCTACCGGTGTAGGACTTCACTCGCTCACGTGGGACACCTAGAACGTGCTCGACGAGATCGAGGTACTCCTCCGCCACGTCGGGATCGTGACGATTCGAGAAGGCAACCATCGCCTTCCCCTTCTCGCCGAGGCTTCCCTCGGCGATGAGGTAGCCGAGGAGGACCGCCTCGTCCTCTGAGAGGTCGCTGCCACCGGTAGCGGTCTCGGCACCGAAGAGGGCCGACACCACCACGTCCCCCTCGGTTAGCTCGTCGACCGTGCGCCAGACGACCCGTCCACGTTCGTTGAGGACCCGTAGGGGGTGGTTGGCCGTGGCCTCGACATGACGGCCAGAATCGAGCACGACTCGCGTCACAGGCTTGCGGTCGTTGTGCGTCACCCCCGCCATGGCCTCGAGCTGCGCCTCCTCGTTGACGAGGCGGACGCCGTAGCTGGACACGTCGGTCACACGGCTGGTGCAGCTGACCGGCTGGTCGACCCGAGCGAACAGCTCCTCGACGGTCTCGAGGCCGTCGTCGGTCCACACGTAGGTCCCCGCTGGATGGCACTTGCCGCTGCTCTCCGGGCCGAACACCTCGATGACGCGGCCTCGGGGGATACCACCGATCCCGAGGGCGAGGTCGAGGGAGAGTGCCCCGGTCGGGATGGCGGCGATGTTGACCGCCGCGGCGTCGCCGAGCTTCATCAGCGAGCCCTTGCCGAACTGCTTCTCGATGTTGGCGAGGGCGAGGTCGAGAGCCTTGTCGCGGTCCACGGCGCTTCCTTGCTCGTCTGGTGGGATCGTGTGTGGGGCGGTGAGGTTCGCGCCACCCGGGGAGCGTGGGAGGCACCGTAGGTCGGAGGTGGGACACCGCCGCGAAGGGTGCGCTCGCGGCTGGGGACAACCGTACCGAACACCTGTTCGTCGGTCGAGCACGTGGCGCAACCAAGGCCGCACCGGCGGTCGCGTCCGAGGCGTTCGCTAGCGTCGACCTCCCTCGTCACCAGCACCGGAGCGTCCGTGTCCAGCGAACCGAACCTCGACACCGGTACCGACACCGACCCCGACAGCGCCGACGCCCCGACCGGCGTCCCCGCCGGCACCGACGCGCCCACCGGTACTCGCTTCGTGTTCATGGACACCGAGGCGACCGGGCTCGACCACCGCCGGCACGAGCTCACCGAGGTCGCGTGGGTCGTGCGGTTCGAGGATGGACGGGAGGAACAGCGTCGCTACTTCCCGACCCACACCACCGACGGTGCGGATGACGACGCGCTCGAGCTCACCCACTACGACGAGCGGATCGCGCCGCAGGACAAGACCCCCTCGAAGGTGTGGTTGACCGAGTTCCTCGAGCACGCGGACGGCGCGGTGCTCGTCGGTGCGGTCCCCGACTTCGATGCCCGCCACCTCGACCTCGCGTGCCAGAAGCTCGGCGTCGAGCCGACCTGGGACCACCATCTGCTCGACGTCGAGACCCTCGCCCTGCCGTTGATCGCTCCCGGCCCGGAGTCACCCCGCAGCCTGGCCAAGACCTGCGCCGCCCTCGGCATCCCGCACGACAAGGACCAGGCCCACGGCGCCCTCTACGACGCTCTACAGGCCATGCGGGTCTTCGACCGCGTGTGGGAGCTGGTGGCCGACCTGCGCTCCTCCGGCGACCCCCTCCCCCCGCCGGTACCCCGCGTCCAGCCACAACCGGACGACGCGACGACCCGATCCGACGGTGAGACGAGCATCGACGGCGTCGCGAACGACGACGCCACGGCACACGCGGTGGAGGCGTCCGAAGCCACCGGTCCCGGCCGGCCCGGCGACGTCAGCGCTTGATGGCGCCGCTCGGGTCCGGTCCGGTGTGGATCGTTCCGGGGGGGAACCGTTGATGGAGAGGTGGAGGGCCGCCGCTCGGGAGGACCTCCGGGAGCGCGGGTACGCCGGTGCGAGTTGGCGGATCGCGACGATGGCTGCACTGCTGGTCACGTCGGCAGCCGTGTTGGTGTGGCTGCGGGCGTACCTGACGACCGGGTACGTGCCGATGCTGCCGGTGCTCGGCGGCGCGAGCCTGGCGACGTTCGTCGTGGCGGCGATCGGCTACCCGGTAGCGGCGCTGCTCTGGATCGATGGCCGTGGACGCGCAGCCCGCGTCGTCGGCTCCGCTGCAGCGGCTGGGTGGCTCCTGACCGCGGTCGTGTTCCAGCTCCTGCTCGGCGGGTCGCTGCAGGTCGCCGGAGAGATCGAGGCCCCGCAGTCAGCGTTGCTCGCGTGGACGTTCCTCGCCGTCGTCGCAGCTGCAGGGCTGTGGCAGCCACCGTCGCGTGCCCGACGATCTGCGGCCACGGTGCTGCTCGTGACCATCGCGGTGGTGGTCTTCACGGCCCGCGGCGGCGTCCAGCTCCAGGGCGCGAGCGGCTACCTCGTCGTCGACGGTGGCGCGGGGTGGCTCCCCGCCGGCCTGGACCGCGGTCCCTTCGACACGTTGCACACCGGCGCATTCACGGCCTGGGTCCTGCTCCTGGTCACGGGGATCGGTTGCTGGTGGATCGATCGACGACTCGCGCTGGCAGCCTGCTGGCTGGCGCCGTTCGTCGCGTTCTCCCAGTTGGGTGCTGCCGGTCCCGCGGCCATCAGCATCGGGCTCGTCGCTGTGGTGGCGGTCGTGGCCCTGGCGGTCCACTCGTCTCCGCCCGGCCGCACGTGACAGCCCACCGACGCGGCTATCGTCTCGTCGCCGAACACGCTGCCGCAGCAGCGATGGTGACCGCGGGTGAACACCGTGTCGCACGGATGGTCGCAGTGGACACTGCCGGTCGGATCGTGCCTCCCTGTGGACGTTGTCGGGAGTTCATCAGCCAGCTTCACGATCAGCACCTCGACGTCGAGGTGCTGGTCAACGACGACACGACCGTCACCCTGCACCAGCTGCTGCCGTTCGACTGGCGCGCCGCACGAACGAACGCGCCCTCACAGTCATCTCGTGGGGCCGACGAGCGATGACGACGATCCCTCGAGCTCACCCGGACCCGCCTGCAGCGATGGCGTCAACGTCCGAGTAGCCCCTACGGGCGTGTCCTTCCGATTGGGCGAGGGTTCCCCGCGGCGTCCGGGGCGCCCGCGGTGCCGCGACTTCGTCGTCTTCGCCTCAGGCGGCTCGCGGGGTCCCCACGTGGCGCTGGCGCCACGCCAGCGCCCCGGTAGGCCGGCGCGCACCCATCGGTCGGGCTCGCGGGGTCCTGACGTGGCGCTGGCGCCACACGAGCACCCCGGTGGGTCGGGCGCACCGATCGGATGGGTTCCGGACGTCCAAGGGGCCGACCAGGCAAGAACCGCCGCTGTCACGGTCGGGGAGGGTTGGGCCCACCGGGCAACACGCCCGCTGCCGGTTCAGGACCCGGCGAGGGGCCAGGCACCCACCGGTTCGTAGCGGGCAGGGCCGCCACCGAGGTGAGAACGAACCAGTTGCACCTCGTCGGCTTCCCAGCTCGCCCCGACCGGCGCGACGGAACCGACCACGGCGTCGGTCACCTCGGCGCCCGAGCGCGACGCGCGGGCGAGGGTGAGGTGCGGGCGCACCGGGCCGCGCCGCACGGGGAGCCCGGCCGCCTCGAGCCCGGTCTGCACGGCGTCGCCGAGCGAGCTGATAGCCCCCTCCGGATCGTCGCGCACCCCCAGCCACAGCGTCCGGTGGCCGAACCGGTCCGGGCGGTCGAGCGCGCAGGTGATCGCCGCACGGGGAGCGACGACCGCAGCGATCACGCGGCCCACGTCCGCGACCGCCTCGTCGGCGACGTCGCCGAGGAACCCCAGGGTGAGGTGCCACCCCTCGGACCGGGTCCAGGTCAGCTCGGGGGCTGCGTCCCGGGCCGGAGCGGCCGCAGCGGTGATCAGCGTGCGGACGTGCGCCGGGACCGGCAGCGCCACGAACAGCCGCTGCGAGCTCACAGCTGTTCGAGCAGCCGGCGACGCAGGAGGTCGAGGGCAGCCGTCCCGAGCCGTGCGATGACCTGTCCTCGGTCGCCGGGCAGCCGGCCGTGGTGCACCTCGGTGTTGCCGTCGGGGTGGGTGAGCGCCCAGAAGCAGGTCCCGATCTCCAGACCGTTCTGGGTGCCGGGGCCCGCCACGCCGGTGACCGCCAGGCCCCAGTCCGCACCGAACCGTTCCCGGGTCGCGCGGGCCAGCGCGTCGGTGACCGGACCGCTGACCGGGCCTTGGCTCTCCAGCAGCTCCTGCGACACCCCGAGCACGCGGTGCTTGGCATCGGTGTCGTAGACCGCCACCCCACCGAGCAGCCCGTGTGACGCGCCGGGGACGCGAGCCAACCGCGCCGAGATCCCACCGGCGGTCGCTGACTCCGCGGTCGAGAGGGTCGTGCCGGTCTGGCCGAGCAACCGGACGATCACGTCCTCGAGCGATTCCTCGTCGAGCCCGGCGACGGCCGGGCCGAGCGCTGCGACGACCTCCTCGACCAGCGGCTGCGAACTGGCGCGGGCCGTGTCGGCGTCCTCCGCGGTGACCGTGAGGCGGACCTGGATCTCCTCGCTCTTGGCCAGGAACGACAGCGTCACACCCTCGCGTCCCTCGACGATGGGTTCGACCTGCTCGGCGACCGAGGACTCCCCCTTGCCGACGACGTGGAGGAGGCGGGTGAGGGTCGCGCCGGCGCCGGCCAGGGCGAGCAGCTCGGGTGCCACATCCCGGTCCCAGAGCGCCTTCAGCTCCCACGGCACGCCGGGGACGGCGAACACCCGGGTCGCCACGTCATCGCCGGGGATGGTCAACGCGAACCCGGGAGCGGTCCCGACCGGATCCAGCGCGAGCGCGCCTCGCGGGATCCGGGCCTGCTTGAGGTTCTGCGGGGCCATCCGCGCGCCCATCGAGGCGAACCGCTGGACGATGGCCTCCTCGAGATCGTCGCGGTGCTCGAGGTCGACGCCGGCGGAGGCAGCCACCGCTTCCCGCGTCAGGTCGTCAGCGGTCGGGCCGAGCCCACCTCCGATGAGGACGACGTGGACCCGCTCGCAGAGCCACCGGAGCGCGTCCACGAACTCGTCGATGTCGTCACGGACGGCGAGGTGGTGACGCACCTCGATGCCGAGCTCGCGCATCCGCTGCGACACCCAGGTGGCGTTGGTGTCGGTGAGGTCGCCGAGGAGCAGCTCGGAACCCACCGACAGGACCGCCGCGCGCAGCGACACGCCCGCCGGTTGCAGCGCCGTGCCGGTCACGTCCACCGGGTGCAGGTTCACCTGGAGCTCCCTTCCGTGGTCGACGACGTCCCACGACGGCCTCGTGCCAGGCGGCCCGCCCGGAACGCGTAGTCGATCCCGGACCAGACCGTCATGACGACCGCGACCAGGAGCAACCCCTCGCGGAGCGTGTCGTCCACGGTCGGCCACAGGTAGGCACCGACCGCGACCACCTGGGTGAGCGTCTTGGCCTTCCCCCAGGCGCTGGCCGCCATGACCAGGTCCAGGCGGCGGACGAGGTTGATACGCAGCAACGTGACGGCGAGCTCGCGGGTCACGATGACCGTCACCGCCCACCACGGCAGCTCGTCGATGTACGCGAGCGAGGCCAGCGACCCGATGATCAGCAGCTTGTCGGCGATCGGGTCCGCCAGCTGGCCCCACCGGGTGATCCCGTGGTAACGGCGAGCGACCCACCCGTCGATCGAGTCGGTGGCCGCGGCGAACACGAACGTGCCGAACGCCCACCAGCGGAGCGTGTCGCCCTCGGCGTCCTGCACGAGCAGCCACAGGATCACGGGGACCAAGAGGGCCCGCAGGAAGGTCAGCGCGTTGGGGAAGTTCAGCCAGTGCGGCTCGGGAGGACCGGCCGGTTCGAGCCCGGTGTCCGACGGGTCACGCACGGGCGCGATCCACCTCGGCGACCAGATCGACACCGACGGCGTCCACGACCTCGGCGGTCACGGTGCGCCCGAGCGGTAGGTCGACGGGGTACCCATCGACGGAGACCAGCTGCACCTCGCCGTCGGTGTCGGGCGCCTCGCGGTAGGAGCGCCCGACCGTGAGCTCGAGCGTGCCGTCGGCCCCGACGTGCTGTTCCTCGACGGTCACGGCGAGGTGGCGGCCGACGAACCGGCGGGCGGCGTCGTCGGCGACGCGTTCCTGGACCTCGGCGAGCCGCTCGAGCCGGTCGGCCGCCTCGTCCGGATCGACCTGATCGGGCATCGTCGCCGCGGGCGTGCCGTCCTCGGGCGAGTAGGCGAACAGGCCGACCCAGTCGAGCTGCTGCTCGACCAGGAAGTCCTCGAGGACGGCCACGTCCTGCTCGGTCTCGCCGGGGAAACCGAGGATGAAGTTGGACCGGAACACCGCGTCCGGGTCGAGCCCGCGGATGCGGTCGATCAGGGCCCCGAAGCGGACGTGGTCGCCGCTGCGGGCCATGCGCCGCACGACCGGGCCGGAGACGTGCTGGAGCGAGAGGTCGAAGTAGGAGGCCACCTTCGGGTGGCCCGCGACGGTCTCGAGCAGCGGCACGGTCAGCTCGGCCGGCTGCAGGTACATCAGCCGCAGCCGTTCGAGCCCGTCCACGTCGGCGAGCGTCCCGACCATCGCCGCCTGACCGTCCCGGCCGCCATCGAGGTCCTTGCCCCACGAGGTGGTGTTCTCGCTGACCAGCACCAGTTCGCGCGCGCCCTGCTCGACCAGCCACGACGCTTCGGCGACCAGCTCGTCGAGCGGGCGCGACCGGAACCGGCCACGGAACGACGGGATGGCGCAGAAGGTGCAGAGCCGGTCGCACCCGGAGGCGAGCTTGAGGTAGGCCCACGGCCGACCGTCGTGCCGGCGGACCGGGAACCGAGGCCCGGTGACGGGCACGCGGTCGAGGTCGTCCTGTGAGGTGCGCGGGTCGGCCGTCGGGCGTGCGGCCTCCGGCGGCAGCTCGGAGACGTTCAGGCCGAGCGCCATCGTCGGGTCACCCGATCCGCGCCCCGTGCCCGAGGCGACGGCCGGCACCGAGATCGGCTCGGCCGCGACCGGCTCGGCCACGACCGGTGTGATCGACAGCAGCGGCAGACCGCGCCGGGTGGGCACGGGCTCCGCAGTCTTCGTGGTGACCCGCTCGTAGGGACGTCCGGCGAGCACATCGTCGACCAGCTGCGGCAGCCGGCCGTACCCGTCGAAACCGACGATGGCGTCGGCTTCCGGGATGGCCTCGGCCAGCTCGTCGGGGTAGCGCTCGGCCATACACCCGACGACGAGCACGGCACGGGCCGCTCCGTCGTCACCCTTGAGATCGCACGCCTCGAGGACGGTGTCGATCGATTCCTGCTTGGCGGGGGCGATGAACGTGCAGGTGTTGACGAGGACGACATCGGCGGTCGCCGGGTCGTCGACGATATCGACGCCCTCGCGGTGGAACAGGCCGGCGAGCTGGTCGGAGTCGACCTCGTTGCGGCCGCAGCCGAGCGTGACGATGGCCACCGAGGTGGCACCGCCCGGTCCCGCGGCAGGGGTGGACGGCGCGGGACCGCCCTCGGCGGGCGGGACCGCGACGGGGGTGGTCGTCGCGTCGGCGGTCACGGGGCTAGGCCTCGCTCTGCCCGTCGGGGGTGTAGGACACCTCGACCACCGAGCCACGGGGTCCGGGGGTACCGAGGTCCTCGCCGTTGAGCTCGACCCGGACACCTCCGGCGTTGCCGAAGCGGACCGTGACCTCGTCCTCGCCCGAGAACGGCAGGGTCTCGCCCTCGCTCGCGACCTGCTCGAACACGATGGTGCCGTCGACGGTCACACGCATCCAGGAATCGGCTTCGAGCGCGAGGAACAGCTCGATGCCCTCGGCGGGCGCGACCGGCTCGTCGGGCTCGTCGGGCTCGTCCGGTCCGGTCGTCGGCTCATCGGGCGCTGCATCCCCGTCGTCTGCCGGTGCGACCGGAGCCTCGGTGGGTTCCGAGGACGCCTGCTCGGGGGCGCGGCTGCCCGCGAGCTGACCGATGAAGGCGAGACCGGCGAGCACGATCACGCCGACGAGCACCCAGGCGATCCAGCCCGGGGGCGCGCTACGCCGCCGGGGCCCGCCGACGCCGATGCCGCTGCCGGGTGCCACGAGCGGCGCGGTGGCCATCGGGTCACCGCTCGAGATCTCGGCCCGGTAGGTGTCGAGCAGCGGCTGCGGATCGAGGCCGAGCTCGACGGCGTAGCTCTTGAGGAAGCCCCGCGCGTACACGTCACCACCGAAGTCGCCGAAGCGTTCCTCCTCGAGGGCACGCACCTGTCCCGACCGCAGACGCAGCGCGTGAGCCGCATCCTCGGGGGTGCGGCCCTGGGCCTCGCGGGCTTCGCGGAGGGTGTCGCCGATACCGGTGCTCAACGGACCTCGCCGATGCGGGGGAACGGGTGGGGCGATCAGGTGGGTGGTCAGGTTGCGTGAGGGTAGAGCCGAGGGGTCGGAGACGCACCAACGGCCGCGGATCACCTCGTCGCCACCGCACACCGCCACCGCCACGAGGACGCTCGTCCGCGGGTCGCTCGACGTGCGCTGATGACCGCGGATGGGTTACGAGCCGGACGTCGCGACGGGCTACGCTCCGCGCCCATGGAGACCTCCCGCGCCCTCACCCTCACCGTGCTCCGCGCACGGGCTACCCGGCTGCTCGCCGCGTCCGTCGTGACGCTGTCGTTGTCGGCCGCCCCCGCCGTCGCCGCCGAGGACAACGTGGCCGAGGACGGCGGAGCCATCGAAGCCGAGGGTGACGAGGAGGAGAGCGGCAAGATCCAGGTCGCCGAGACCCCCCGCGACCGGGTCGGGCTGATCGTCCTCGGGTTCCTCGGCGCCATCACCGTCGGTGGCGCCATCACCAGCCGGCGCCAGCTCAAGGGCGAGCGCCCGCAGGCCTCCGGCGAGTTCCGCTGGCGATGAGCGCTAGATCGAGCCGCTCGACATCGCCTGGTCGAGGTCCTCGGGGCTCCACAGCACGTCGCGGGCCTTGGAGCCCTCGTTCGGTCCGACGATGCCGAGCACCTCGAGCTCGTCCATCAGCCGTCCCGCGCGGGCGAACCCGATGCGGAGCTTGCGCTGCAGCATCGAGGTGGATCCGAGGCCGCTGACCACGACCTGCTCGGCCGCGCGACGCAGCAGCGCCTCGTCGGAGTCATCGTCACCCGAGCGCTGGGCGTCGATCTGCGTCGCAGCGGCGCCCTCCTTGGTGACCGTCGGCACGAACTCGGCCTGGCGCTGGGCCTTGCAGAACCCGACGGCCGCCTCGACCTCGCGTTCGGTGACCCAGCAGCCCTGGAGGCGGGAAGGCTTGCCCTGCGATGCGGGCAGGAACAGCATGTCACCCTTGCCGACCAGCTTCTCGGCGCCGTTCATGTCGATGATGGTGCGCGAGTCGGTCTGCGACGACACCGCGAGGGCGAGGCGCGACGGGACGTTGGCCTTGATCAGGCCGGTGATGACGTCCACCGACGGACGCTGGGTGGCGAGCACCATGTGGATGCCGACGGCCCGGGCCTTCTGGGCGATACGGCAGATCGCTTCCTCGACGTCGCGCGGGGCGACCAGCATGAGGTCGGCGAGCTCGTCGATGACCAGGACGATGTAGGGCAGCCGCTCGGACTCGAGCACGGTGCCGTCCGGACCGGGACGTGGTTCGATCTCGCCCGCGTCGACCGCATCGTTGTACCCGTCGATGTTGCGGTACCCGAGGGTCGCGAGCAGCTCGTAGCGCTGCTCCATCTCCTTGACGCACCACTGCACGGCGTCGGTGGCGCGCCGCGGGTCGGTGACGACCTGGGTGAGCAGGTGGGGGACACCCTCGTAGGGCACGAGCTCGACGCGCTTCGGGTCGATCAGGATCATCCGGACCTGGTCCGGGCGGGCGCGCATGATGATCGAGGTGATCATCCCGTTGACGGTCACCGACTTCCCGGATCCGGTCGCCCCCGAGATGAGCAGGTGCGGCATGGTCGCGAGGTTGACCAGCGCCGGGTTCCCCGCGATGTCGACGCCGAGCGCCACGGTGAGGGGGTGCGGGTCGCGGGCCGCCTCGTCCGAGCGGAGGATGTCACCGAGCGTGATCAGGTCGCGCTGGCGGTTCGGGACCTCGACCCCGATCGCGGACTTGCCCGGGATCGGGGCGACGATCCGCACGTCGGGTGCAGCCAGGGCGTAGGCGATGTCGTCGCCCATGTTGGCGACCTTCTTGACCTGGACGCCGGGGCCGAGCTCGATCTCGAAGCGGGTGACGGTCGGGCCGCGCGACCAGCGGGCCACGGTCGCGTCGATGTTGAACTGGCGGAAGGTCTCCTGGAGCGCCTCGACCTGCGCCTCGATGGTGCGGCGGGACTCCTTGCCCATCGAGCGACCGGCCGCGAGCAGGTCGAGGGAGGGCAGCGTGTAGTCCTCCCAGCTACGGACCGGCGCGACCTTCGTGGCCTTCATGGTTGCCGGGTCACCGCTTCCCCCAGGGCCGACCACGCCGGCCGGCATCCGCGCGCGAGCGACGGGCGGGGCGGGCGCTCGGCCTGCCTCGCGATCAGCGTCGGTGAGCCCGTCCCCGTCGTCGGCGTCCGCGGCGTCCTCGAGCGCGAGCTGCTCGCCGGTCAGCTGCGACAGCGTCGCTCGTACCGGGGTCCCGACCTGGTCGGTGGTGCCGGGATCGATACGGCGGGTGGCGGCGTGGTCCTCGTCGGTCCTCTTCGACCGGGTCGTCTTCGGCTCGTCCTCAGCGGCGACATCGTCCCGCGAGGGTCGCAACCAGTCGATGACCGCCGAGAACGGGGTCTTGGTGACGATCAGCGATCCGAGCAGGAGCAGGGCCACACAGACGGCTCCGGCGCCCCAGATCGACAGGGCGGCGACGAGCGGCGTCGCGATGGCCCAACCGACCAGACCGGCAGCGGGCCAGAGCGTGGAGATCCCATCGGCCGGCGCCGGAGAACCGGCGAACAGGTGCCAGGCGCTGAGCGAGCCGAGCGCGAGCAGGACCGATCCGACCGCGATGCGACCGATGTCCGGGCTCGGGCGGCCGAGCACGACCAGGAGGCCGAACCAGGCGATCAACGGTGGGAGGATGTACCCGGCCACACCGAGCAACCCGCGAGCCACGGCTTCGAGGAAGTCGCCGACGGGACCGCCGGCACCGGCGTACAGGCCGAGGCCCGCCAGGACGCCGAACAGGACCAACCCCACCCCGACAACGTCCTGCTTCTGCTCACCGAGGTGGGACGCGAACGCGCGTCCGGCGCGACCGACGGGGCCGGGACCACCGCCGTCGGCACCCTTCGACCCGCGCTTGCCGGCGCTAGCGCTGC
This sequence comes from Nitriliruptor sp., assembly GCF_040882075.1. NCBI lineage: Bacteria > Bacillati > Actinomycetota > Nitriliruptoria > Nitriliruptorales > Nitriliruptoraceae > Nitriliruptor > Nitriliruptor sp. The sequence continues at coordinate 54,808 of NZ_JBBEBZ010000185.1, read as the reverse complement.
CCTTCCCACCGCCCTTGGCCGAGGACGACCGGGGCGTCGTGGCGGCCTTGCTGCGGCTGCTGCCGCCGCGGCGGGAGGCGGTCTTCTGCCCGCTGCGGCTGCCCGCGGAGGAGGACCCGCCGCGCGTGCGCGAGGGGGTCTTCGTCGAGGACGCCACGGCAGCCTCCGGGGACAGGCAGCGACCCGCGGTCGACGGGCCACGTCGCAGCGTACGCGCACCACCACCCTGGTGGAACTACACCGACGTCGGTGCGCGGATCGTGACACGGTGCGGGGGGCGGGGGTGGACGCCGCCAGCCGACGATGGCCGGACGTGGTCGTCCGGACAGGAGCTCACCAAACCCCACCCCCCGGACGCGGCGAACCAGGTCCAGCAACCACCCACCCCCGACCACGGAGCTGAACGTGCGCAAGACCCTGACCACGCTGGCAGCGACCGGCGCGATGCTCGCGCTACCGATCGCCGCGTCCGCCCAGACCCCTACCACCTTCACCGCGAACCTGACCCAGGCCAACGAGAGCGGCGCGAGCGGCACCGCGACGGTCACCCTCGACGGGACGACGGCGACGGTCCGCGTCGACGGGAACAACTTCTTCGACGGCTTCCCGCACGCCATGCACATCCACGGCGAGCCGGGTGGCGACAACGTCTGCGGTCCGTTGAACCCGAGCGACTCGGGCTTCGACGCGGCCGACGAGGACGGTGACGGCATCCTGAGCGTCGCCGAGGGCGTCCCAGCCTACGGCGGCATCCAGGCCTCGCTGACGACCGAGGGTGACACCTCGCCGGACAGCGGACTCGCGGTCGAACGCTTCCCGACCTCCGGGACCCTCGACTACGAGCGGACCTTCGAGGTCTCGCAGGACGTCGCGGACAACATGAGCTCGCTGCACGTCGTGGTCCACGCCACCGACCTGAACGACTCCGGTGAGATCGGCGACCAGGGCACCCCGAGTTCGCTCGACCCTGACCTCGACATCGAGGCCACCGCTCCCGCCGCATGTGGCCAGCTCGTCGCGTCCGCCGCGGGCGGCGTGGCCACCGGTGCGGGTGGCACGACCGAGTCCGGTTCGACCACCGGCGCGATCGCTGCCGGGGCCCTCGGCCTCGCGGCCCTCGGTGCCTTCGGCGCCCGTCGCCGCAAGGTCGTCGCCTGACACCGCCGGTGCGGGGCGCTCTTCGGAGCGTCCCGCACCGCGGTCACCGACCGTCTCCGCCCAGCCTCCGAAGGAGCGTCTCCGTGCGACGCCTACGACCGCTCCTGGTCCTGATCGCCCTCGTCGCGTTCACGGCTTCCTGTGCCACCGGCCCCGCGGACGACACCGCCAGCACGGCAGCAGCTCCCGTCGAGACCGCCTCCGCCGAGGACGCAGCCAGCCAGGATCGCAGCGAACCGGGCAGCACCACGCAGGCGACCATCGACCAGATGCTGTCCATGGACCCCGACGTCCTCGCCAGCGCCCACGACCACGACACGGCGGGCGACCACAGCGACCACAGCGACCACACGATGCCCGACCACCCGAACGGCATCGACCCCGAACGCCTCGTCATCCCCGCCATCGGCGTCGACGCCGACGTGATCGATCTCGGTCTCCAGGACGACGGCACGATGGAGGTCCCGAACGACTTCGCCCAGACCGGATGGTTCGACCGGGGGCCGAAGCCCGGACGCGTCGGTCCCGCGGTCATCGCCGGTCACGTCGACTCGACCACCGGCCCGGCCGTCTTCTTCCGGCTGAACGAGCTCAGCGCCGGTGACGAGATCGAGGTCCACGGCGAGGACGGCGACATCGTCACCTTCGTGGTCCGTGAGCTCGAGCAGCACCCCAAGGACGACTTCCCCACCGAAGCGGTCTACAGCGGCACCCCCGGTCCCGAACTGCGCCTGATCACCTGTTCGGGTGAGTTCGACCAGGGCGAGCGCAGCTACCGCGACAACACCATCGTCTTCGCCGAGCGGGTCGATTGACCAGCCGCCCGATCACCCTCGAGGAGCACGACCGTGACGATCACACCCCGCGCCCGCAGGACCGCCTCGCTCGCCGCCGCCTCAGCGTGCGCTCTGGTGCTCGCGGCCTGCGGCGCAGGGGACGAGCCACTCGCGGACCCCGACGCAGCGACGCAACCCGAGGTCACCGCGCCCGAGAGCGAGGCGCCGGATGAGGACCCTGCGGAGGAAGCGGCCGACGCGCCGGCCGACGTCGACGAGCCCGCGTCCTCAGGTACCCAGGTCGCACTGCTCGATGACGACGGCTTCGTCTTCTCCCCCAGCGATGTGACGGTCGCCGCCGGCGAGACCGTGACCTGGGTGCACGAAGGTCGCATCTCGCACACGGTGACGGCGGACGACGACTCGTTCGGATCCGGCACGATGGCGGCCGGCGACACCTTCGAGGTCACCTTCGACGAGCCGGGCACCCACCCCTACGTGTGCGACTTCCACGGCTCGATGCGTGGCACGATCACGGTCTCCTGAACCCGGGTCAGGCGCCGCCCAGCGGTACGCCCGGACGGTACGCCCGGACGGTACGCCCGGCGATGAACGGAGGTCAGCGTGTCGCGAGGACCCTGGTTCGCCGGGCTCGGTGCGGTCATCGCCGTGCTGCTCGTCGCACGGCTGCTGTTGCGCCGACCACTGTTCGGCGACAAAGCGCGACCGCTGTCGGCCACCGACGCATGGCTCGCGGGGATCTCGATCGCGCTGCTCGCTTTCCACTGCACGGCGATGTTCGCCCCGGACGCGGTCGCGACGATCGCCGTGCTCGACGGACCGGCGGCACGCGTGCAGGACCTCGGTGACCCCGTGGGGCAGGCGGCCTACTGGCTCCCCGCCATCGCCGCGGTCGCTGCCATCCGACGGCTGTGGTGGCCCGCACCGGTCGGCGCGACCCTCGCGTTGACCGCCGTGGGCGTCACGATGTACGCCGGGGGCTTCACGCTCACCGAGCACGTGGTGACCATCGTCGTGGCCGCGGTCTGGCTCGCCGTCGTCGCGACCGGTCTGATCAGCCGGTTCGACCGGACCGGTCACCCCGTGCGAGCAGCGGATCGCGACCGCTCCGCACCGACGGGAGCCACGTGAGACCCGCCTCCTACAGGTCGACGACCACGGGCAGGATGAACGGCCGGCGGCCGGTCGTCGTCTTCCAGTGCCGCCCGAGCGCCTGGGTGACGTGGCGCGAGATCGCCTGCGGGTCGTCGAACTTGGCTTTGGCGACCCCCGCGAGCTCGGTCTCGACCGCTTTCTTGGCCGCTTCGAGGAGGTCGTCGGCATCGTCGGCGAAGACCACGCCCTTCTGGGTGACGACCGGTTCACCGACGAGCCCGTCGTGCGGGTCGATGGTGACCACGCAGAAGCAGATGCCGTCCTCACCGATGCGACGACGGTCCCGCAGCACGGCGGGGCCGACGTCGGGGAGCAGCCCGTCGATGTACACGTGGCTGGTCGGGTAGGCGTCGGTGCGGCGCACCTTGCCGTCCTCGAGCAGGATGCTGTCGCCGTCCTCGCACACGGTGATGTGCTCGGGCAGGCAACCGGTGAGCTCAGCGATGTCCCGGTGCGCGGACATGTGGCGGTGCTCGCCGTGCACGGGGACGAAGTACTCCGGTTCGACGATGTTGTGGAACAGGATCAGCTCGTCGCGCGACGCGTGGCCCGACACGTGGACCGGTGCGGTCCCGCTGTGGATGACCCGGGCGCCGCGTCGGTAGAGGCCGTTGATGTTGCGGAAGACGGCCTGCTCGTTGCCGGGGATGAGCGAGCTGGCCAGGATGACGGTGTCGCCCTCCCCCACCTCGAGGCGCCGGTGCTCACCGGAGGCCAGCAGCGACAGGGCGCTGAACGGTTCGCCCTGCGACCCGGTCGAGATGACGATCAGTTCGGACCGGTCGTGGCGGTCGACGTCGTGCAGTTCGACGAGATCGGAGAGGTCGCCCTCGAGGTAGCCGAGCTCGGCGGCGATCGCCATGTTGCGGACCATCGAACGACCGACGAAGACGGGTTTGCGGCCGACCGAACGGGCCGCATCGAGCACCTGCTGGATGCGGTGCACGTGGCTGGCGAACGAGGCAACCACGACCAGCCCGGTGGCCTTCTGGATCTCCTCGCGCAGGACCCGGCCGACGGTGCGTTCGGTCGGCACGTGCCCCGGACGGTCGGCGTTGGTGGAGTCGGCGAGCAGCAGATCGATGCCCTCGTCGCCGAGCCGCGCGAAGTGGGCGAGGTCGGTCGGCCGGCCGTCGATCGGCGTCTGGTCGAGCTTGAAGTCGCCGGTGTGGACGATCATCCCGTGCGGGGTCCGGAACGCGTAGGCGCACCCATCGGGGATGGAGTGGCTGACCTGCACCACCTCGGCGTTGAACGGGCCCTCCTCGACGGTCTCGCCGGGCTCGACCTCGACGAACTCGGGCCGAACGAGGTCGGGCCACTCCTCGAGGACGGCCTGCACGAACGCGATGGTCAGGCGGGTACCGAAGACGACCGGGATGTCGGCGTCCGCGTCCTCCTGCAGGTCGCGCAGCAGGTACGGCAGCGCGCCGATGTGGTCGAGGTGACCGTGGGTGAGGAAGACGGCGCGCACGTCACCGGCACGCGGCTTGATCCACCCCCAGTCGGGCAGGATCAGGTCGACCCCGAGGTGTTCAGCGTCGGGGAACAGGACCCCGCAGTCGACGACCGCGATCTCGCCGTCGATCTCGATGGTGGCCATGTTGCGGCCGATCTCGCCGAGACCGCCGAGGAAGCTGACGCGGACAGGTGGGGACTTGGACATCAGGACGAGCCTTGGGAGGAAGAGGTGGCGGCGAGCGAGGTGCGCACCGCGTCGAGGGCGTCGGTGACCGCACGCGTGGCCTCGGGTGAGGCCTCGACGAGCGGGAGGCGGACGGGGCCGGCGGGCAGACCGAGCGCGTTCATCGCGCCCTTGAGCGGAGCCGGCGAGGGTTGGTTGAACAGCGCACGGTGGAGCGGGAGGCAGGCGAGGTGGAGCTGCTGCGCACGGCCGGGGTCGGTGGCGAACACGTCGACCATCTCGGCCAGCTCGCGGCCGACCAGGTGCGCGGCGACCGAGATGATCCCGACACCGCCCGTGGCCAGGATGGCGAGGTTGAGCTCGTCCGCGCCGGACCAGACCCCGAAGCCGCCGGGGGCACCAGCCGTGGCGTTCAGCACGTCACCGGGCTTGGCGCCGTCCCCGGAGGCATCCTTGACCCCGACGATGTTCTCGACCTCGGCGAGCGCAGCGAGGGTCGGCACCTCGATGGCGCGGCCCGTGCGGGTGGCGATGTCGTAGAGCACGATCGGCAGGTCGGTCACGCCGGCGACGGTGCGGAAGTGCTCCACGAGCCCACGCTGGTCGGGGCGGTTGTAGTAGGGGGTGACCACGAGCAGGCTGTGGGCGCCCATCTCGGTCGCGCGTTCCGTGGACCGGATGGCGGTCGCGGTCGCGTTCGAGCCGCTGCCCATCATCACCGTCGCACGGCCGTCGACGGCCTCGAGGACGACCCGGAGCAGGTCCCACTGCTCGTCGCCGAGCAGCGTCGGCGACTCGCCCGTGGTGCCGTGCACCAGCACGGTGTCGGTGCCGGAGGTGACGAGGTGGTCGGCGACGGTCTGGGCACCGTCGAGGTCGAGCGCCCCGTCGGCGGTGAACGGGGTGATCATCGCCGTGACGACCCGACCGATGGCGGGGCTCGGGCTGCTGACGGGCAGGGACACGGGTCACCTCGGCTGACGGGGTGGGACGCGACTGGGTGCGGTGGGACGCGGCGCGGGAGGACGGCGCAGGCGGGCGGCCGAACGGGCCTATCCTAACGGCAGACCCCGTGACCCACCGGTGGTCGTTCCGCCGGTACCTGGGCACCGCACCCGTCGCCCACGGCCCCGCGAGACGAGGAGCTCCCGTGATCTGGCACGTCGTCCGCTTCGACCTCGGTGGACTCGAGGAGCCGGTCCGCGCCGATCTCGAGCAGATGCTCTCAGGGCTGGCCGACCTCGACGTCGTCGCGTTCCTGCGGACGGGACGCGATGTCCAGGATCCGGCCATCACCGGCCTGCTCGTCGGGCTGGCGGACGAAGCCGCCCTCGCGGCCTACCGCGACCACCCCGGCCACCAGCCGGTCGTGCAGCGGATCCGCGAGCTCGACGTCCCGCGGGTCGCGGTCGACATCCGTTCCGACGACGACCCGGGGCTGCTGTCGTGACGGGCTCGACGTTGATCCTCGCCCACGCCGGCGAGGGGGCGACCTGGCAGGCCCTGCTGGTCGTGCTCTCGCTCGGCCTCGTCGTCGTGGCGGTGCTCGCGGTGCTCGGCCGCGTCCGGCTCGACCAGGCCGACGACCTCGTCCTGCCGCTCGCCGGCGTCGCCATCGTGTCGTCGCTCGCACCGCTCGCGTCGGAGTTCCTCTCCGACTGGGTGGGCTGGGCGTTCCCGGCCGGCGTCGTCGCGCTGCTGGCCATCCTGGCCGCGGCGCTGACGCCGTTCGATCTGTCGCCGAGGTCGCCGTTCACCTACGGGGTGGCGGCCATCGCCATCATCGCGGCCGTCGCGCTGCACCAACCGATCACGCTCGCCTGGCACCCGCCGCCGGACTTCCTGCCGATCGCCGACGACATCGAGGTGGCGATCACCGCCCCGGCCGATAGCGGGGACGTCCCTGCGGGTGAGCTGACGGTGACGGTGACCATCACCGGTGGGTCGGTCCAGAGCGAGCTGCTCGCCCCCGACCAGGTGCCCACCGACCCCGAGGAGGCGGGCCAGCTCGCCGTCGCCATCGACGGTCAGGTGCTGACGCCGGAGTTCGTCGAGGACTGCACCGTCGACGCACCCTGCACCGAGGTCACCTTCCCGGTCGAGGTCGAGCCCGGCGAGCGGGTCATCGCCGTCGAGTACCGGCGGGGGGACGGGGTCCCGATGACGCCGTTGGTCACCGACCGCGTGGAGTTCACGGCGAGCTGACCCGGCGACCGTGCCGGAACCTGGGCTCCAGCCCAGGACGTTGCGGCGGAGACGGCCGACGACAGCTCCTGCCGGCGCAGTGGTGCAACTCCCTGGGCTGCGGCCCAGGGAGTTGCACGAGGGCGGCAGCCGAGGCGCTCGCCGCCGTGCTCACGGAGAACGGAACCGGCGGCCCAACGCGAGCTCGGTCGCGAGGTCCAGCGCCGCGAGGGTCAGCTGCTGGCGCTGGCTGGGTCCGCCAGGGTCGCGAGCGGCACGCGGTCGACGATCCACGCGGTCGGCGATCCACGCCGGCGGCATGCGCTCGGTGCCGACCTCGAGCCGGCGTCGGGGACCCGGCGGCGCCAGCTCCGCGAACGCGCGGAGCAACCCCGGCACGCGGCGAGCGCCGCGGCGTCAGCTACCTCGTCCTCGGACCGCGCCGACGACGCACGCCGCCGCGAGCACCACGATGACCGGACGCTGCGTCGCCGCCGCCTCGCCGATGAACGGCAGGGTCGGCAGCGACGACAACGGAGCGGGGAGCGCAGGTGCGACGGCGAGGAAGAGCACCGCGGCAGCGACGGCGGGGATCAACGGATCGCGCCGGGCGTGCACGATGGCCGCAGCGACGATGCCGCCGATCAGGGCGTAGGCACCGATGGCCCACCAGGCGGTCGAAGACTCGGCCACGCGCGACAGCTGGATCGCGAGGTCGAGCAGCAACAGGGGTGCGATACCGAGCGCGAGCCCCAGCACGATGCTCCTCGCACGAGCACCGGCGCCGCTCACGAGCCGCCCGCGCCACGGGCGGTGCGCCGGGCTTCAGCGGCACGCTCGGATTCGAGCCGTTCGAGCTCGCCCGTGCCGTGGTCGACGTGGACCATCGCGTCGGCGACGGCACGGTGGCCGGCGCGATCGCCGATGAGCCGGTGCATCTCCTGGACGACCTTGCGGTACTGCGGGTGGCCCTGCGGGGTCGAACGCAGCTCCAGCATCTGCATCGCGGCGCGGGCGTTGAGCTGCATCGCGTACCGGACGCGGTAGGCGAAGCAGACCGCGTACTGCGCGGCGACCGGGTGGTCCGGCAGCAGCCGCTCGTAGAGCGCTTCGGATCGACCGAGCGCTGCACGCCAGCGGTCGGCGACGCCGGCCTCCTCGAGCTCCGGCGGCGTCTCGTACCCGTGGCGGGTCGTCAGGTCCTGCCACTCGATCGTCAGCATGCGGTGACGCTGCAGGTCGCGGAACCCGCCGTAGTCGCCGAGGACGTCGAAGCGGTACCAGACGCGCTCGAACCCTCGACCGGGGCGGTGGCGGCGGTTCGCGCGCTCCCCCACGTAGGCGCGGAGCACCTCGGCGCGGCGGCTGGCGCTCCAGGTCCGGACCTCACGTGCGAGCTGCCGCTCGGAGACGCGCACGTGGGGGTAGAGCGCCGCGGTGACGAGGGCCACCTCGGCGTCCACCGGGTCGCGGGGCGACCAGTCGGTGAGGGTGACGAGGTCGGCCGGCTGATCGGTGACGGACACGTACCGATCGGCGAGGTCACGGGTGGCGTGCCGGGTGCCGCGCAGGTGATCGGACCAGGCGCCACCGCGGTCCGGGCGGTCGACGCGGGTCAGGAACGAGGGGATGACGCGCCGCAGTTCGCTGAGCAGCCGCCCCGACAGCTCGTGGGACTCGGCGAGATCGTCGGCGTTCAGGTGCAACAGCAGCGACTCGTACGACTGTCCCGACGCGAACATGCCGACGTTGGACGTCGTCGCCGCCGGCAGCAGGCCGCGCAGCAGGTCGAGCGCCTTGGCCTTGGTCGCGTTGCGGTAGACGAAGTCCGAGGTCGCCTCGTCCTGCACCCACCGGGTGCGGACCCACTCGAGGACGATCGGCACCAGCTCGGCGTACGTCGCGAAGATCGCGTCGAGCTCGGTCGTGAACGCCTCCGCGTGCGGACCGTCCATCACCTCCGCGGGACGGTGGTAGCGGTAGCGGCCGTCGACCTGCCCGTCGTAGGCGATGTACCGCGTCGACTGCTCGAGGTAGGCGGCCAACCGCCCCCACTCGATGCGCTTGGTCACCAGGTTGCTGACCTCCTCGAGCGCGACGTGGGCCCCGCCGAGCTGCGCGACCGAGTCGTCGCCGTAGTCGCTGAAGACGCGCTGGTAGAGCGCTTCGGCACGCGCGGCGGGATCCTCGGTGGCGAGGTCGTCGGCGAACTCGTCGAGGAACAGGCGCTTGAGCGACCCGCCGTAGCGCGAGTACCGCGCGAACAGGGCGCCCTTGACCACCTCCGGCAGGTCCGTCAGGGCGAACACGTCCCCATCTGGATCGGTGACGTACCGCCCGAGCAGCTCACGCTCGTCGGGCGTGAGGGGCGCGTCGGACACGTGATGCTCCGGGGAGGGTCGAGGTGTGGTCGTCGGTGGCGCACCCTAGCTCCGCCCCACGACCGCACCGGGGGTCCGCGTACGCTCCGCGCTGACGCTGGTCGACGTCGCCCCCGGCCGCAGGTTCCAGGAGGACTCGACCAGCTGGCTCAACCGACGCTGGCGCCACCGGCGGGAGGTCGCCTCCCTCCCGACCGGTGGCTGCGAACTGACCGACGTGCTCGAGGTGACACCGCGCCTACCGGGCGGCGGTCCCGTGACGCGCTGGTTGGTCGGGCGCATCTTCGACCGGCGCCACCGGTACCTGCGTGACCGCTTCGGTTCGGACCGCGGGCAGGCCGGCGCGGCGCTCGGGCTCCTGATCGGCATGGAGGGTCCCGGGGTCGACGACCTCGTCGAGTTCCTCACGCCGTTCGCCGGTCCGGGGCCGATGTCGGCCGGCCGCAACGAGCCGTGCCCCTGCGGGTCCGGCCGCAAGCACAAGGTGTGCTGCGCGGTGCGTGGTGGGTGGCCACTGCGGGACCGGATGCCGTGGCTGATGCGCAAGCTGATGGCGTTCTACGCCAGCCCGGCCGCCCGCGACACGGTGCTCGATGTCGCCCGCAGCACCGGGATGGCTGAGGAGGGTGCCGCCGACAGCTACCGCGACACCGCGGCGCTGAACCTCGCGCTGTTCGAGGGAGGCGTGATCGCGGACCTGTGCGACCTGCGCGGTTCGCTGCTACCCGCCGACGAGCTCGAGCTGCTACGCGACTGGTCGCGGGTGCGCGCCGGGCTGTACGAGCTGGTGGAGGAGGCCGACGCGGACGGCACCTGCACCCTGCTCGACCTGTTCGACGGCGAGCGCACCACCTTCGCGGACGGGTCACTGGCCGCGAGGCTCGAGGTCGGTGACGCGGTGCTCGCGTGGCTGGTGACCGACGAGGCCGGGACCGCACCGTTCCACAGCGTGGTGCCCGTGCCCGACCGAGCGCGTGACAGCTTGCTCGACCTGCTCGACGATGACCTGTCGGCGACGGTGTTGGCGCGCTGGCTGCGGGACCTGCACGCCCCGCCGCGGCTGGCGACCACCGCCGGGGACGCGTGGCTCGACATCCGGCAGGTCTACGCCGTAGGCGACGTCGACGCGGCCCGGCGGGTGCTGGCCGAGCACCTCGAGGAGGACGAGGACGACGGGGTCCTGCGCGCGTTCGAGGAACGCCGCGGCACCCGGTGGCTGAAGGGCAGCGTCGAGGTGGTGGACGGTCAGCTGCGGGTGGCGACGACGTCCGCGCCGCGGGCGGCGTGGTTCGCCGAGCTGATCGCGCGGGTCGTGCCGGAGGTCGAGCTGATCGACGAGCAGCGCCTGCCGGCGGCGGACCTGGTCGGTACGCCGAAGGACGACGAGGAAGAGGCGGACGACGACGGTCCGGCCGGCGGGCTGATCGACCTCGACGCGCTCGCTCCGGAGGCCCGCCAGGGGATCGAGGAGCAGCTCGAGGCGATGATGGCCAGCTACGAGGACGCGTGGGTCGACGAGCCGGTGCCCGCCCTCGGTGGCGCCACCCCACGGGAGGCGGCGGACGACCCGACGCGGCGCGAGACGCTGCTGCGGCTGCTCGACGACGTGGAGCGCACGCGGGCGTCCTGGACGGGACCCGGCCGCCGCGGGATGGATCCCGACCGTCTCCGCCGCCTGCTCGGCCTCGCCTGACCCCAGGGCCGCGTCGCGCGGTTCGGCTCGGAGCAGGGACGTCCGAGACGTGCCCATCCGTGTACCCTGCCCCCCATGAGTTCAGCCCGGATCAACGTCACCCTCGACGGAGCTCTTGCGCGCAAGCTGTCGGCGATGGCTGAACGGATGCACGTCAACGAGGGCACCCTGGCCCGATCATTGCTCAGCACGGCGATCGTCGAGGCTGAACCGGATGCTGCCAACATCACCGCCCTCCTCGATGGCATCGACGGTGCTTGGGATGACGCTCAGGAGGGTTGGCGGCAGGCTCAGGCAGGCCAGACCATCCCTCTCGACCAGCTGTAGGGCATGCCCCGCGTCGAGTTCTCACCTCGCGCCGCCCAGAACCTCGATGAGCTCATCACGTCGCTGAGTCTGCCGACCGATACCCGGCGGCGCGTCCGCATGAGCCTGCGAACACTGGAGGCCTTCCCCAACCTCGGTCGCGAGCTCGCAGGGCGATGGACCAACTTCCGGGCGGTGCTGGGGCCGTGGCGATGGATGCTGATCGTCTACCGGATCGACGACGCCAACGATCAGGTCGTGGTGGTCACCGTGCAGGACGCGCGCAGCTCGTCAGCCGCGACCAGCTACGGCCGGTGAGACGCGGCCGTCTCCATCCACTCGCTGTTGATGGGGTCGCTCTCCGGTTGGGCGGGGTTCGAGGACAGGGTCAGGCGAGTCACGGGAGGTGGGCCGGCGGCTACGGGCCGGTGCCGAGGCGGCGTTCGCCGTTGGCACGCATCGCGGCGTTGGCCATCAACAGCAGCACGACGTCGGGGTGCGTGAAGTCGGCACGCAGCACGCCGGCGGCCTGTGCGCGCTCGACCCGGCGAACCAGCCCGTCGAAGGCGCGCGTACGCAACTGGTCGATCTCCGGCGCCGACGACAGCTCCATCGTGACCAGGTCGGGGATGCCCCGGTCGCGAGCCTGCAGCGCGGCGGCGGTGCGCACGTAGGAGACGAACCCATCCCACGGGTCGTCGGTGGCCAGCGCCACCTCGACCGCATCGAGGTGCTCGACCACCCGGTCGGCGAACACCGTATGTGGGGAATGTTCCCCACATACCGCGACGTGTGCGGGGAGGCGCTCGCCCTCACCCCTCACCCCTCACCCCTCCCCGCATCCCCGCGAGCCGCCGCGACCTGCCGGTCCGTACCCACCCGCTGACGAACTCACGTCGCGGTGAGCACGGCGAGGACCCGGTCGGCGAGGATCGCCACGCCCTCGGGGCCCGGGTGGAACCCGTCGCGGCCGAAGGCGGACGCCGGCAGGCCCCCGTCCGCGCCCACGACGGCGATGCCCAGCTCGGCCGCGGCACGGCGCTGGGCACGGGCGACGCGGCGGCAGGACACGCCGAGCACCGGCCCGAGCACCGAGGGCAGTCCGGGGGCCCTGGACAGGTCGGGGCAGGTCAGCAGGACGACGGTCGCGCCCGGCGCCCGATCCCGCACCGCCGTCAGCAGCCGCCCGGTCGAGCTGTGGACGGTGGCCAGGGACCGCCCGCGAACCGCGTCGTTCACCCCGACACCCACCACGACCACCTCGGCGTCGGGAGGGAGGGTCGGGACCTGCCGGTCGATGACGTCGTCGGTGGTCGCACCGTCGACCGCGACGCTCGTGACGTGGACCGGACGGCCCGTCGCTGCCGACAGCCGCCGCGCCACCTGCCGGGCCAGCCCGAGATCAGCGTGCGGCAGGCCGTGGCCAGCGGCGGCGGAGTCACCGAGGACCGCGAGGTCGCAGGGCGCCCCACGGCCGGGGAGCACCACCTCGTGGTCGAGCGGGGGCACACGCGCCCCGGCCTCACGCAGGGACCGCACCTGCGCCGCCGTACGCTGGGCGAGCACCACCAGCCCGGTGACCGCCCCGGCGAGGGCGACGGCCACCACCCGACGGGCTGAGCCCCCGGGGTACACGTCGTGCGCCCCCGCAGGCGCCCCGGGAAGGGACCGACCCGTCGGGGGCGTTGGGGACGGAGGTGCAGAGGGCGTCGCCACGAGCAGGAGGCTACGCCGGCACGAGAGAGGACACCCGTTGGCAGGTCACGGCTACGTGCGGCTGCGCCCGCTCGGCGACCCGGACGCGATCAAGGGCAAGGGCGTCGACCGCGAGGTCGTCCGCCGCGCCTGGCAGCTCGCGCGCCCCTACCGCCGCAAGCTCGCCGGTTTCCTCGGCATCCTCGTGCTGTCCGCCGGCGCCGGAGCGCTCCCGGCGCTGCTCATCGGCTGGATCGTCAACGCGATCACCGAGGGCGACCGCGGCCGGATCGTGTGGCTGGTCGGCGTGCTCGCGATCGTCGCGCTGGTCGAGGTCATCCTGACGATGGTCGAGCGGTACCTGTCGGCGACGGTCGGCGAGTACTTCATCCTCGACCTGCGGCGCCGGCTGTTCCGTCACGTCCAGACCATGCCGATCGCGTTCTTCACCCGGACGCAGACGGGGTCGTTGGTCACGCGCCTCAACAACGACGTCATCGGCGCGCAACGGGCCCTGACGGGCACGCTCGGGACCATCGTCGGTAACGCCATCGGCGTGTCGGTCACGCTCGCGTTCATGTTCTCGCTGAGCTGGCAGGTCACGCTGCTGTCGCTGCTGCTGCTGCCGCTGTTCATCATCCCGGCACGTGTCGTCGGCCGCCGGCTCCAAGGCCTGGCCCGACGGGGCATGGAGCTCAACGCCGAGATGAACACCACCATGACCGAGCGCTTCCACGTGGCGGGCGCGCTGCTGGTCAAGCTCTTCGGACGCGTGGACAGCGAGGTCGACAGCTTCGGCGGCCGAGCCAAGCGCGTGGCCGACATCGGCGTGTCGACCGCGATGCACTCACGCGCCCTGTTCGCCGCGCTCGGCCTGGTCGGCGCGCTCGCGACGGCGCTGGTCTACCTCGTGGGAGGGTTCCTGGTCACCGACGCGGGCTCGACCTTGGCCGTCGGCACCGTGGTGTCGCTCGGGGCGTACGTCACCCAGCTGTACGGCCCGCTCGCCCAGCTCTCCAACGCACCGGTCGACCTGATGACGGCGTTGGTCAGCTTCGAGCGCGTCTTCGAGGTCCTCGACCTCCCGCGGGCGATCGACGATCGCGAGGACGCGGAGGACCTCGAGGACCCGACCGGCCACGTCCGGTTCGAGGACCTCTGGTTCCGCTACCCGGCCGCCCTCGGGTCCTCCCTCGAATCGCTCGAGGGGCCACGCTCCGAGCACGGAGGCGACGCCTCCGACTGGATCCTGACCGGCATCGACCTCGAGCTGCCACCGGGTGCGATGGTCGCCGTCGTCGGTCCGTCCGGTGCCGGCAAGTCGACGTTGTCGTCGCTGCTCCCCCGCCTGTACGACGTCACCGAGGGCCGGGTCACCATCGATGGCATCGACATCCGCGACGTCACCCTCGACTCGCTCACGGCCGCGATCGGGATCGTCAGCCAGGACCCCCACCTGTTCCACGACTCGATCGCCGACAACCTGCGCTACGCCCGGCCCGACGCGACCGACGAGCAGCTCGAAGCGGCCTGCCGTGCCGCCCGCATCCACGACACCATCGCTCGGATGCCGGACGGCTACGGCACGATCGTCGGCGAGCGCGGTTACCGGATGTCCGGCGGCGAGAAGCAGCGTCTGTCGATCGCCCGCGTGCTGCTGAAGGACCCAGCCGTGGTGGTGCTCGACGAGGCGACCGCCCACCTCGACACCGGCTCGGAGCGGCTCGTCCAGGAGGCGCTGCGCGAGATCCTGAGGGACCGCACCTCGCTGGTCATCGCCCACCGCCTGTCGACGGTGGTCGACGCCGACCTCATCGTGGTCCTCGACGCCGGCGAGATCGTGGAACGAGGCACCCACAGCGAGCTGCTCGCCCTCGGCGGCCGCTACGCCGACCTCGTGCACACCCAGCTGGTCGAGTCGGCCACCTGACCCAGGGCGGTGACGAGCGCAGCCGGGCCGTGCCTCGTCGCCCCGGTAACGGGTAACGGGTGACGGGCCACGGTCCGGGTGACCAGCCGCCGCTCGGCGCGCCGCTGGTCACCCACTCGCGCTCCGGTCCCCCGCTACGAGGTGGTCGGAGGTTCCTCGGCTGGCGCGTCCTCGGTGGGCGCGTCCTCGGTGGGCGAACCCTCGCCCGGTGCGTCGGCGGCGTCCGTGGCGTCGGGTGTCCCCTCGGCGTCCGGGGTGGCGGCATCACCGGGGTCGGCGCTGGGTCCGGCAGCCGCCGGCGGCGGGACCGCCGGGAGCTGCGAACCCGGCATCGTCGGCGCGTCGGCTTCCGGGTCGGGCGCCGCCTCGGGATCCGGGGCCACGGGCTGAGCGTTGGCGGCCGCGGCACCGGGGTCGGCCGCGGCACCGGGATCGGGGCTCGGGCCCGCCTCGGCAGGAGGCGGCGTCGCTGCCGGCGGTTCCGGAGCGTCAGCAGCCTCCGGCGCCTCCGGTGCGGGTTCCGGCGTCGGCTCGGCCGCGGGGCCGGGCTCCGGCGTCGGCTCAGCCGCGGGTGCAGGCTCCGGCGTCGGCTCGGCCGCGGGCTCGTCACCAGCGGGTGCGGCCGGAGGCGCGTCGTCGGGGGCGGGTGCCGCTGGTGGTGGGGTCAGCGGGAGACCGGGGATCGCCGGCTGCGGGGTCGGGGTCGCAGGCTCGGCGGTCGTCGCGGTCGAGTCATCGACGGCCGGGGTGACGGGGGTGGCGCCGGCATCGAGGTGCTCAGTCGCCGGCGCGTCGCCCTCCGCTTCGAGCGCTGCCTCTGCCTCGGGGTCGGCGTCCGCGGCGATGCCGTCGGGCAGGCGCCGCTCGGTCCGACCGGAGGCCCAGTCGAGCGCCTTCTGGTGCCGGTCGTCGGGGGTGATCCCGGCGGCGACCATCTGGTCGTGCACGGCCTGGGCCTGTTCGGCGTGGCCCTTCTTCGCGTGCGCCCACATCAGTTCGCGGTAGATGGGCTCGTCGACGTGGACCTTCCCGGCGGCCAGCGCCGTGACCAGCCGCTCCGCGACGTCGAGGCCGCCCCCCTTCAGGACCGCCGCGACGACCTTGGACGCGTCGGACGAGGTCGGTTCGAGTCCCTGACCGACCATCTCGGTGAGCAGCGTGACCGCGTCGTCGACCCGCTTCGCGCGGAGCAACGCGGCGAGCAGCGTCCCGTAGTGGCGGCCGTGGGTGAGCGTGCCGGACGCCCGCAGCCGCGCGAGCAACGCCTTGGCGTCGTCGAGCCTCCCGGCTCGGACCAGGCCCTCGACGAGATCCCGGGCGAGGCGGCGGTCGGCGGGGACACCGCGCGCCACGGCCTCGTCGAACACCCCGATGGCCACGTCGAGCTCGCCGGCCTTGAGGTGACCACCGACGACCTCGACGAAGAGCTGCGGTGGCACCGGGACGCCGAGGATCAGCATCCAGTCGACGACACCGGAAGCCGCTGCCAGGCGCTTGGCGCTGAGGCTGACACGACCGAGACCCTCGAGGTTGTCACCGGAGGGGATGCGTCCGCGGTCGGCGAGCGCGAGCGCCGTCGCCCACGCCGCGTCGACGTCGCCGGCGGCGATCCGGGCGGTGAGGACCGCGTTGACGTGGAACGACGACGGCTCGGTGCCGGCGGCACGCATCGCCTCGAGCCGCGCTTCGGCGGCTTCGGCGTCACCGGAACGGGCGTGCGCGAGCAGGAGCTCGGTGTGCACCTCACCGGGGAGGGCGACCCCCGCCGAGGTGAGCCGGTCGAGCAGCTCGATCGCACGGTCGGTGTGACCCGCCCGGGCCACCATCGTGACCAGGTCGCTGGCCAGCCGCGGGTTCGGGGAGGCGCCCGCCATGATCATCAGATCGATGATGCTGCGGGTGTCCTTGATCGCACGCCGGTCGAGGCAGTCGCGCAGGAGCTGGACGTACTCGGCGTCCGTCGCCCGCTGATCGCGGGACGCCATCCCCCGCAGGACGGCCCTGGCCGCGGGGAAACGCCCCGCGGCGATGTAGATGCTCAGGACCGCCGGTGCACGGCCGGCGTCCGGCGCGCTGCCCTCGTCGTGCAGTTCGTCGAGCGCCGCGAGCGCCGCGTCGGTCCGACCCCCACGGGCCGCGGTGATCGCCATATCCCAGCGGATCGAAGGGTCCGGCGGGTGGCCGGCAGCGGTCATCTCGGCGATCAGACGCCGCGCACCTTCGAGGTCGCGAGCAGCGAGGTAGGCCTGGAGCAAGAGCTGGCGGTGGATCGGCTGGACCTCGATCCCGCGGTCCACCATCGAGTTGAAGACCTGCTGCGACATCCGCAGGTCGCCGCTGAACCGCTGCAGCGCCTCGGTGTACCTGGTGGCTTCGTCGGACACGGCGGGACCTCCCGAACGCCCGGCCGACTCGCGGGGCGTGCCGCCGCTCCGGGGAGCTGACGTCCGCCCGCGGCTCCAGCGAACCGGGCTGCGCACCTGACCCACGTGCGCGGTGGTGGCCGGCGATCGGCCGAGCGGCACCCTACCGGCCGCTCGGGACGATGGGTGGGGACTACCGTCACCAGCCACCGAACAGGAGCCGGGCGTGTCGTCGCGAGAGCTCGTGGTGCTCGGCACCGCGAGCCAGGTGCCGACCCGCACCCGCGCGCACAACGGCTACCTGCTCCGGTTCGACGGCGCCGGCGTGCTCGTGGATCCGGGTGAGGGCACGCAACGTCAGCTCACGTTCGCCGGTGCGCGGACATCGAGCATCGACCGCATCCTCGTCACCCACGCGCACGGTGACCACTGCCTCGGCCTCCCCGGCGTCCTGCAGCGCTTGTCGCTGGACGGCGTGGCCGGCCCCGTCCACGTCCACTTCCCGGCCGAGGCGACCGACACCATCGAGCGCCTCCGCCACGCCACCCCGTACCAGGACCGGACCGAGGTCGTGCTCCACCCGGACGTCCCCGGTGAGGTGGCACCCGGGCCGCCGTTCGCCATCCGCGCCATCGCGCTCTCCCACGGCGTCAGGGAGCACCCGGTCCCGACCCTCGGGTGGCGCCTCGAGGAACCCGCCGGCCGCCGGCTCGACCCGCGCCGACTCCGCCGCCTCGGCGTGCCGCGCGAGGCCCGCAGCGAACTGGTCGCCGCGGGCCACGTGGTCGTCGACGGTCGCCGGATCGAGGTGCAGCAGGTCGGCGACCCGCGCCCCGGCCAGGTCGCCGCCGTCGTGATGGACACGCGCGACGGGGACGGTGCTCGTGCCTGCGCCGACAGCGCGGACCTGCTGATCATCGAGGCCACCTTCCTCGACGATCAGCGCGAGCTCGCCGAGGAGGTCGGTCACCTGACGGCCGGACAGGCGGCCGCGATCGGCCGGGACGCCGGAGCGCGTCGGGTCGTGCTGACCCACCTCTCGCAGCGCTACCCCGACCTCGACGGACACCTCGAGGAAGCGCGGGCGGTCGCCCCCGACCTCGACCTCACCGTCGCGAGCGACCTCGACGTCGTCCCGTTCCCGCCGCGCCGCTGATCGGCGTCACAGCAGGTGTTCGAGCCCGATGACGCAGCCGTGGATCCCGCCGACCTTCCGGCAGGCGAGCAGCACCCCCGGCATGAACGAGGAGCGGTCGAGCGAGCGGTGCGAGATCGTGAGGGTCTGCCCAACGCCACCGAAGATCACGTCCTGGTCGGCCACGACCCCCGGGAGCCGCACCGAGTGCACGCGGACGTCGGCGTGGGTCGCCCCGCGGGCGCCGGGGTGGCGGTCGTCGCCGGCCGGCGCGTCCGGCACCTCGCGTCGGGCGTCGGCGATGAGCTCGGCGGTGCGCAGCGCCGTGCCGGACGGCGCGTCGACCTTCGCGTCGTGGTGACGTTCGATGATCTCCACGTGCGGGAGGTGCTTGGCGGCCTCGGCCGCGAACTCCATGAGCAGGACCGCACCGATCGCGAAGTTCGGCGCGATCACGAGGTTGGCGGGGCGCGATGCCGCGAGCTCCTTGCACACCGCGAGATCGTCGTCGTCGATGCCCGTCGCGCCGACGACCGCGTGGATATCGTGTTCGAGGAGCCAGCGGATGTTGGCACCCACCGAGGCCGGTCCGGTGAACTCGACCGCGACCTCGACGCCGGCCTCGACCAGCGCATCGAGCTCGCCCGCGACCTCGAGCTCGGAATCGATCCCCGTGACCTCACGCAGCGACGCGCCGGTGCACGAGGGGTCCACGGCGGCGACGAGGTCGAGATCGTCGGCACCGTCGACGGCACGGCACACCTCGGAACCCATCCTGCCGGCGGCACCGATCACGCCCACCTTGGTGGTCACAGCTCGCTCCTTGGCTCGATGCTCAGCCGACGACGGTAGCCGCCCCCACCCCCGCAGCCGGAGGTGACCACCTGCCGGTGGGTCAGGCCAGCGCGGGGGCGAACCGGTCGGCCTCGTCCTCGGCGAACGGCCCCACGACGGCGAGATCGGCCGGCTGCCCGAGCAGGCGGTCGGCCACCCGCTGGACGTCATCGGTGGTGACCGCGGCGATGCGCTTGAGCGCGTCGTCCACGGTCACGATCGGGACGCCGGTGGCGACCTGCTTGCCGATGCGGCTCATACGCGAACCGGTGTCTTCGAGCCCGAGGACCGTGCCGCCGGTGAGCGCTCCCTTGGCCCGGGCGACCTCGTCCGCGGTCAGATCGACGCGGACGCGGTCGAGCTCGCTGCGCAAGCACCCGAGGGTCTCGTCCACCTTGCCAGGAGCCGTGCCGACGTAGGCGCCGATCAGGCCGGCATCCCGGTACGAGGAGCTGTAGCTGTAGGTCGAGTAGCACAGACCCCGGACCTCGCGCAGCTCCTGGAACAGCCGCGACGACATGCCGCCGCCGAGGGCGACGTTCAGCACGCGTAGCGCCCAACGGTCGTCGGCGAGCTGATCGAGACCCGGGTAGCCGAGCACCAGGTGGGCCTGCTCGGTCGGACGGTGACGGATCCGAAGCTCACGCGCGCCGTACCCCGCGGGAGGCGTCCGCAGCGGGGGGGAGCCACCCGGACGCCCGAGGTCGCCGAGCAGCTGGTCGGTCAGGCGGACGAGCTGGTCGTGGTCGACCGCACCGGCTGCGGCCACCGTGATGTTCTCGGGCCGGTACGTGGCCAGGTAGTGGTCGTGGATGGTGTCGCGGTGCAGCCCGGTGATGGACTCGACGGTCCCGAGCGTCTCGAGGGCCAGCGGGTGCTGACCGAGGACGAGCTCGGAGAGGTCGGAGTGCACGAGGTCATCGGGGGTATCGAGGTGGATGTCGATCTCGGACAGCACCACCTGACGTTCCGCTTCGATGTCGGCGGGGGTGTTGCGCGCGTCCACGAGCATGTCCGCCAACACGTCGAAGGCCAGCGGCAGGTCGTCGTCGAGCACACGCGCGTAGAAGCAGGTCAGCTCCTTGGAGGTGAACGCGTTCATCTCGCCGCCGACCGCGTCGAGCGCTTCGGCGATGTCACGAGCCGTGCGCTTCTCGGTCCCCTTGAACAGGGTGTGCTCGAGGAAGTGCGACGCGCCGAGCTGGGCCGGGGACTCGTCGCGTGACCCGATGCCGACCCACATCCCGAGGGTGACGGATCGGACCGCCGGCATCGGGTCGGTGACGACACGCACGCCGGAGGGCAGCACGCTGATCTGCGGGTCCTGCACGTCAGGCTCCTCATCCACCGACGGCGGCCCCCGCAGGGACCGCCGTCGTCGAGCTACGGGGTGCTGCTCAGTCGCGCTCGCGCGACCGGCTGCGGGTGCGCGTGCGGGTGCGCTCGCCTCCGCCGTCACCGGCGTCGGAACGCTCGCCACGGTCACGACCGCCACGCTCACGGTCACCACCACGGTCACGACCGCCGTCGCTGTCGCCGGCGTCGGAACGCTCGCTGCGGTCACCACCGCCACGCTCACGACCACCGCCGCCGCCGGAACGCTCGCCGCGGTCACCACCGCCACGCTCACGACCACCGCCGCCGCCGGAACGCTCGCCACGGTCACCACCGCGGTCGCCGCCCTCGTCGCCGCCGGCCTTCTCGGCCTTCTCGGCCTTGTCACCGACGTACTCGAGCTTGAACTTGCGACCGCCGTCGAGGACGTCCATGACCTGGACGAGGACAGCGTCCCCGACCTGCACGGCCTCCTCGGCGTGGTTGAGGCGCTTGCCCGCCATCTTCGACAGCTCCGAGATGTGGAGCAGACCGTCGGTCCCCGGGGTCAAGGACACGAACGCACCGAAGTCGACGGTCTTGACCACGAGGGCCTGGTACTTCTCGCCCTTCTCGGGCAGCACCGGGTTGGCGATGGCGTTGACGCGGTCGAGGGCGTCCTGCGCGATCTCCTTGGAGCTCGCGTAGATCTTGACCACGCCGCGGCCGCCCTCCTCGTCGACGTCGATCTGGGCGCCGGTCTCCTCGACCAGCTCCTTGATGATCGCACCACGCGGGCCGATGATCGCACCGATCTTGTCCTGCGGGATGTAGACCAGTTCGACGCGCGGGGCGGTCTCGGCGACCTCCTCGCGGGGCTCGGAGATCGCCGCGTTCATCACGTCGAGGATCTCCATACGGGCGTCGCGCGCCTGCAGCAGGGCTGCCTGGAGCACGTCCGCCGGGATGCCGGAGATCTTGGTGTCGAGCTGGAGCGCGGTGATGAACTCCTTCGGACCGGCGACCTTGAAGTCCATGTCGCCGAAGAAGTCCTCGACGCCCTGGATGTCGGTCAGGGTCGTGTACTTGCCGTTCTCGTACACCAGGCCCATCGCGATCCCGGAGACGGGTGCGTGGATCGGCACACCGCCGTCCATGAGCGCGAGCGAGGTGGCGCAGACCGACCCCATCGAGGTCGAGCCGTTCGAACTCAGCACGTCCGAGACGATCCGCATGGCGTACGGCCACTGGTCGTTCTCGGGCAGCATCGGGACGATCGCCCGCTCGGCGAGCGCGCCGTGGCCGATCTCGCGCCGCTTCGGCGAACCGACGCGACCCGCCTCACCGGTCGAGTAGGGCGGCATGTTGTAGTGGTGC
Organism: Nitriliruptor sp.; assembly: GCF_040882075.1. Lineage (NCBI taxonomy): Bacteria > Bacillati > Actinomycetota > Nitriliruptoria > Nitriliruptorales > Nitriliruptoraceae > Nitriliruptor > Nitriliruptor sp. Next base: position 32,841 of record NZ_JBBEBZ010000185.1, on the reverse strand, counting down.
ATGAACAGCTTCTCGTCCTCGGGGTCGAGGGTGTCGAGACGCTGGCCTTCACGGGTGGTGCCGAGGGCGAGCACGCTCAGGACCTGGGTGTCACCGCGCTGGAACAGCGAGGAACCGTGGGTCTTGGGCAGGACGCCGACCTGCGCGGTGACGGGACGCAGGTCGGTGACGCTGCGACCGTCGATGCGGAAGCCCTCGTCGACGATGAGGCGACGGACGACCTTCTTCTCGGTCGTGCGGAACGCCTCGCCGGCCTGCTTCTTGACGTCGTCGGCGTCGAGGTCTCCGACCCCGGCCTCGACGACCTGCGCGACGACCTCCTTGCGGATGACGCCGACGGCCTCGTCCTTGTCGGCCTTGCTCAGCTCACCCTGGCGGTACAGCTCCTCGACCCGGCTGGCACCTGCGGCCCAGACCGCGTCGAAGACCTCGTCGGAGTGGTCGAGGAACAGCGGGAACTCGCCCGCGTCGCGGACCCCGACCTGGTCGACGAAGGTCTGCTGCGCCTCGCAGAGCTGCTTGATGATCGGCTTGACGTCCTCGATCGCCTGACCGACGACCTGCTCGGTCGGGGCGGGGGCGCCCATGTCGATCTTGATCCAGGCGTCCGGGGTGGCCTCGGCCTCGATCATGAGGATCGCGACCTCGCCGTCGTCATCGACGCGCCCGGAGATGACCATGTTGAAGACGGCCTCCTCCTCGAGCTCCTCGAAGGACGGGAAAGCGACCCACGAGCCGTCGCGCAGCATCGCGTAGCGGACCGCGGCGACCGGGCCAGCGAACGGGATGCCCGACAGCATGGTCGACAGCGACGAGCCGTTCATGGCGACGACGTCGTAGGGGTCGAACTGGGTGGTCTGGATGATGGTGTTGACGACCTGGACCTCGTTGCGCAGCCCCTCCTGGAAGGTGGGACGCAGCGGGCGGTCGGTCAGCCGGCACACCAGGATGGCGTTCTCGGACGGCCGGCCCTCGCGCTTGAAGAAGCTGCCCGGGATGCGCCCGTTGGCGTACATCCGCTCCTCCACCTCGATGGTGAGGGGGAAGAAGGGCAGGAAGTCCTTCACCTGCTTGGACGCGGTGGTGGTGGTCAGGACCTTGGTGTCACCGAGGCTGGTGACGACCGAGCCGCCCGCCTGGGCGGCCAGGGTCCCGGCCTCGAAGGTGATCGTCTTGCCGTCGATGTCGACGGATAGCTCGTGCGTTCCGAGCGTGCCCACGTGGGCCTCCTCATTCCGTGTCTCCCGCGCACCTGCGCGGGTCCATCACGCACCATGCGTGACGGTTCCTGTCGTCGCTCCCGGGTCCGTGCCACGTACCGCGTACGCGGGGCCGGCGCATCCGTGGGGGCGGCTCGAGCCGTCGCGCTCAGCGGTGAGCGAGCGGGGCTTCGAGGCGTCGCCACGGACGTCCGACCGTCGGCGTGGGTCCGTGGAGCGAGCGGGCCGGCGCCCTCGAACGAGGGGCCGGCCCGTTGGTTCCTAGCGTCGGAGCTCGAGCTCCGCGATCAGCGAGCGGTACCGCTCGATGTCCTTACCCTTCAGGTAGTTCAGCAGGCGACGCCGCTGGCCCACCAGCATCAGCAGCCCTCGCCGCGAGTGGTGGTCGTGCTTGTGTTCCTTGAGGTGCTCGGTGAGGTGCGAGATGCGCTGCGTCATGAGCGCGACCTGGACCTCGGGGGAGCCGGTGTCACCCTCGATGCGGGCGAAGCGGCTGATGATCTGTTGCTTGTCGTCTGGAAGCGCGACGGCCAAGGGACTCTCCTGCGGGTTCGTGTGGCCCTGCACCGCCGGGCCGGGAGGCGAACCTGTCGGAGGTCGCATCCCGCCGGGGGTCCGCTCGCTGCGGCGCACGATCGCGCGCAGCTGAGTCCGACAACCCCGACGCCCGTACGAGCACGGTGAGACGACCCGGGGACGGGTCGTCGGTGCGCAGTGTGCCCGACGGGGTGCGCTCAGGGCAACCGGTGGTGCGTTGCCGCGACCCGCTCACCCTCACCAGCGGTCAGGACGGCGACCTGATCGTGCACCCGCGGCAGGCACACGACGAAGCGGGCGCCTCCCCCCGGGCGGTCGTCGATCCATGTGCTGCCGCCGTGCAGCTCGGCCAGCGCCCGCACCAGCGCGAGGCCGATCCCGGTACCCGGCGAGGCGGCCGCCCCCGCGGTCGGCCCCTGCGCGAACGGCGCGAACAGCTCGTCCTTCAGCTCGTCGGGGACACCCGGACCCTCGTCGTCGATCACGATGCTCGCGCCGACGTCGTCCGCCGCGATCCGGCAGACGATGCGCCCGTCGGCGGGGGTGTGCCGGACGGCGTTGCGCAGCAGGTTGTCGACGATGCGCTCGATCTGGGCGGGGTCGACGGCGAGCACGACCGGCTCCCCGGTCACCGTGACGCGATCCCTGCCCTCGAGACCGTCGACGACCCCGGCCACGAGCGCCAGGAGATCGACGTCGCGCCGCTCGGGGACGATGATCCCCCGCGAGAGCCGATCGACGTCGAGCAGGTCGGTCAGCAACGTCTCGAGCCGCGCCGATTGCCGCTGGACGATGTCGACCATCCGGCGACGCTGGTCGGCATCCATGGCGCCGTCGCGCACATCGAGCGTCTGGGCGGCGCCGATGACCGCGCTCAAAGGCGTCCGCAGCTCGTGCGACACCGCCTGCAGGAAGATCGACTTCATCGCGTCGAGGTGACGGAGTTCGTCCGCCGCGGCCCGCTCCCGGGCGATGACCCGCTGGAGCGCGGCCTCGGTCTCCTGCTGGCGCGTGACGTCGCGCAGCGTGCCGATGACCGTCCGTGCGCCGGCCTCGACGCCGACGAGCCGCTCCTGCAGGGCGATCCACCGGACCTCGCCGTCCGGCCGGCACAACCGGCCCTCGACCGGATCGTCGAGGAGGCCGCCGACCACGATCGCCGCGTGCAGCCGGGGGAGGTCCTCGGGGTGGACCAGCTGCCGTGCCAGCGACGGGTCCGCCGCCAGCTGCTCCGTGCGCACCCCGAGGATGTCCTCGGCGGCGGGGTTCAGGTACCGGTACCCGGGGTGGGGGGCGAGGTCGCGCAGGTAGACGCCGTCACGGCTGTGCTCGGCGACGGTCCGGTACCGGACCTCGCTCCCGACGCGCTGGCGCGCGAGCCTGGTGTCGTTGGAGAGCCGGGCGAGCACGCTGGCCACCGGCTCCGAGACCCGCGCGCCGCGGCCTGGGCCCCTGTCCGCGTCGGCGCCCGTCTCGGCGTCGAGCTGCTCCGGTACCACCTCCACCGAACTGCGGGCGGGTGACGGGTCGTCCGCAGCCTCGGCGCACCGCTCACGGACGCGAGCGAGCGCTTCCGCTCCGATGCGGTCGACGTCGGCGATCGCCGTGGCCGCCACGAGCTCGGCGGCCGCGCCGGCGGCCACCCCGTCGAGGCGGGCGTGGAGGTCGTGCTCGGCGAGCACCTCCCCGAGCCGGCGGAGGGTGACCGTGAACGCCGTCACCGCGGCGAGCACGATCAGGAAGCCGAAACCGTCGACCAGCCGCGCCGACCCGTGGTGCACGACCGTGACGGTGCCGAAACCGACGAACAGTCCGGCGGTGAGCCCGGCGACCCGCGCCCGACCACCGTGCAGCGCCCGCAGCGGCGCGATGGCGAGCAGGCTGAGCAGCACCGCACCGTTGCGCCCGAGGCCCGTCACCGTCAGAGCCACCACCAACGCGACGTCGCCGGCGAGGGGAGCTCGGCGGGTGCGGTGGACCAGCAGCGCCCAGGCCGCCATCGTGCAGATGCCGACCAACGCCACCGTGCGGTCGGGGAACCAGGCGGTCTCGGCGTCGATCAGCTCGAGCAGCTGCACGGCCGCCGCGAGCAGCAGGAAGCCCGCGAACAGGTCACGGGCGCGCGGCAGCAGCAGCAGCAGCGCGCGCGAGATGAGGGTCCCGCCCCGGGCCAGCGTCGTCATCACCCCTCCTGGGAGGGGAGTGTGGTCGAGCGGCGCGAGGCTCGTGGCCCGAGCGAGCGGTCGGCTCGTCGAGCACGTACACCTCACCCTTCTCCGCCATCGCGACCGCCAGCTTGAGCCGCTGCCGCTCGCCGCCGGACAGGGTCGTCAGGGGTTGCCCGAGTGCGAGGTACCCGAGCCCGACGTCGGCGAGCCGCTGGAGGACCTTGTGGGCTGCTGGCGTGCGCGCATCGCCGTCGACGAAGAACCCCTCGGCCTCGGTGACCGACATCGCGAGCACCTCGGCGATGTTCCGGCCTCCCAGCGTGTACTCGAGCACCGCCGGTTGGAACCGCTTGCCCTCGCAGTCCTCGCAGGTGGACTCCACGGCCGCCATGACCCCGAGCTCGGTGTAGATCACCCCGGCGCCGTTGCAGGTGGGGCAGGCACCCTCGGAGTTGGAGCTGAACAGGCCCGGCTTGACCCCGTTGGCCTTGGCGAAGGCCTTCCGGATCTGGTCGAGCAGGCCCGTGTAGGTCGCGGGGTTGCTGCGGCGCGATCCCTTGATGCTGCCCTGGTCGATCACCACCACGCCGTCACGGCCAGCGACCGAGCCGGTGATGAGCGAGCTCTTCCCGGACCCGGCGACGCCGGTGACCACGCACAGGACCCCGAGCGGGACGTCCACGTCGACGTCCCGGAGGTTGTGCGTGTCCGCACCGCGGATCTCCAGCGCACCGCCGTGCGAGCGCACCGTGTCCTTGAGCACGGCGCGGTCGTCGAGGTGGTGGCCGGTCACGGTGTCGCTGGCCCGCAGCCCCTCGACATCTCCCTCGAAGCAGACCTGGCCGCCCGACGTCCCCGCGCCCGGTCCGAGGTCGACGACGTGGTCGGCGATGGCGATGGTCTCGGGCTTGTGCTCGACGACGAGCACGGTGTTGCCCTTGTCCCGCAGGCGCAGGAGCAGCTCGTTCATCCGCTGGATGTCGTGGGGGTGCAGGCCGATCGTCGGCTCGTCGAACACGTAGGTGACGTCGGTCAGGGACGATCCGAGGTGGCGGATCATCTTGGTGCGCTGGGCCTCGCCTCCCGACAGCGTTCCCGTCGGCCGCTCGAGGCTGAGGTAGCCGAGCCCGATGTCCACGAACGAGTCGACGAGGTGCTGCAGCCCGGCGAGCAACGGCGCGACCGACGGCTCGTCGAGGCCGCGGAGCCAGTCGCCGAGGTCGGTGATCTGCATCGCGCAGACGTCACCGACGTGGCGGCCATCGATCAGCGACGAGCGGGCTTCGGGACTCAGCCGGGTCCCGTCGCAGTCCGGGCAGGTCGTGAACGTCACGGCCCGCTCCACGAACGCGCGGATGTGGGGCTGCATCGCGTCCACATCCTTGGACAGCATCGACTTCTGGATCTTGGGGATCAACCCCTCGAAGGTGAGGTTGACCCCCTCGACCTTGATCTTGGTCGGCTCGGCGTACAACAGCGTCTGGAGCTGCTTCTCGGTGAACTTCCCGACGGGCGTGTCCATCGGCAGTCCGGCGCCGCTGAAGATGCGGCCGTACCAGCCGTCCATGCTGTAGCCGGGGACGGTGAGCGCGCCGTCGGCGAGCGACTTGGTGTCGTCGTACAGCGCCGTCAGGTCGAAGTCGGTGACCTTGCCCATCCCCTCGCACCGGGGGCACATGCCGCCGAGACGGTTGAAGGTGGCCTTCTCGGCCTTCGTCTTCCCGCCGCGCTGGACGGTGATCGCGCCGCTCGCCGAGACCGACGGGACGTTGAAGGAGTACGCGTTCGGCGGGCCGATCGAGGGCTGTCCGAGCCGGCTGAACAGGATGCGGAGCATCGCGTTGGCGTCCGTCGCGGTCCCGACCGTGGACCGGGGGTTGGCGCCCATCGGTTCCTGGTCGACGATGATCGCGGTCGTGAGACCGTCGAGCAGGTCGACGTCGGGACGCGCCAGGGATGGCATGAAACCCTGGAGGAACGCGCTGTAGGTCTCGTTGATCATCCGCTGGGACTCTGCGGCGATCGTGCCGAACACCAGGGAGCTCTTGCCCGACCCGGACACGCCGGTGAACGCTGTCAACCGGCGTTTCGGGATCTCGACGCTGACGTCGCGGAGGTTGTTCTCCCGCGCGCCCTGGACCCGGATGAGATCGTGGCGATCGGCGGGGTGCTGGGCTGCGGCCGACGTGTCCACCCTCGTACCCGTGCCCATCGTGTCTCCGTGTCGCCGAGGACGTCGGAGCCAGGCTAGAGCGTCACCGCGATGCGTTCGCCCTGCGCGTCAGGTCTGTCGCTCCCACGACCCGTGGGCCCCCCACCCTCCCCCGGAACGCCCCCGTCACACCGCGGCCGGAGGCTGGACCCGTTCGCCCGCGGAGGAGGCGTCCTGGCGGCAACGCCCCCTGCGGCCGCCCGCGGGCAGATGGACATCCTCGGAGGCTGGGACCCGCCCGCTCACGTCCTGGCGCGGTACGGGTCGACCGCGCACCGGCCGCTGACACCGAGCCGGGACCCGGGTGGCGGAGCCGAGGGTCAGAGCTCGGAGGCCACGAGGTCGCGGGCTTCGGCGGCGTCGGCGGCGATCTGGGCGCGGAGCGCCTCGAGCCCGTCGAACCGTCGTTCGCCGCGCAGCCGGTACAGGAAGGTGACGTCGAGGTACTGGCCGTACAGGTCGGCTTCGTGATCGAGCAGGTGGACCTCGACGATGATGCCGTCACCGTCGAAGGTCGGCCGCGTCCCGACGTTGGTCACCGCGCCGTAACGCCGGTCGCCCACGGTGGCGACGCCGGCGTAGACCCCGTTCGCCGGCAGGAGCCGACCGGCGGGGATGTCGACGTTCGCGGTCGGGAAACCGATGGTGCGCCCCCGCTGATCGCCGCGGACGACCTCGCCAGCGAGGTTGAACGGGCGTCCGAGCGCGCGGTTCGCCCACGCGAGGTCACCCTCCTCGCCGATGCGCCGACGCACCTCGCTGGAGCTGATCGGGGCACCATCGAGCTCGATGAGGGTCACCGCCTCGGTCGCGAAGCCGTAGCGCTCCCCCGCGTCGGTCAGGGTGATCACGTCGCCCGCGGCTTTGTGACCGAACCGGAAGTTGGCGCCGACGATCACCTTGGTGGCCTGCAGCCGCTCGACGAGCACCTTCTCGAGGAACACGTCGGGACCGAGCGACGACAGCCCCGTGGTGAAGGCCAGCACCAGGACGAGGTCCACGCCGACGCCGAGCATCTGGTCGATGCGAGCCTCGAGCGGCTGGATCGCCAGCGGTTCGGTCCCCGGGCGGAGCACCGCCGCGGGGTGCGGGTCGAAGGTCACGGCGACCGAGCGGACCTGCTGATCACTGGCTGCGTCCACGGCGCGGCGCAGCAGGACCCGGTGGCCGCGGTGGACCCCGTCGAAGTTGCCGATGGTCACCACCGAGGGCCCCTCGACGACCTCCTCGAGCCCGTGAACGACCGCCGGCGGACCGACGTCGTGCGGACCGACGTTCACACGTCCTCCGGGCGGCTGTCGGGTGCGGGACCGAGCTCCTCCGGCCGCGTCCACACCAGCTCCGCGCGCGACTCGGCACCCGACGGAGCGTAGACGCCGACCAGGAGCTGCCCGGACCGCACCGCGACCGGACCCTGGTAGCCGGACCCGAGGGCAGGCTCGAGCAGCGAGGTGGGGAGCTTGCCGCCGTGGGCGAGCCGGCGGACGAGGTCGTCGTCGGTCACCTCGACCGTCGGCAGGGCGCGGGAGACGGCGGTGAGCGGATCGAGCAGGAGCGCGTCGAGCTGTCCCTGCTCGGCAGCCTCACGCACGGCGGCGATCGTGTGCGACTCGTCGACGGTGAACGGACCGTTGGCCACCCGTCGGAGCGCGGTCAGGCTGCCGCCGACCCCGAGCGCCGCACCGACGTCGTGGGCCAGGGTGCGCACGTAGGTACCCGCCGAGCAGGTCACGAGGAAGGACGCCTCCGGGTGGTCCGGATCCGATCCGCCGTACCCGTCGAGGATGAGGTCGTGCACCGTCACCCGGCGGGGCTCACGTTCCACGACCTCACCGCGACGGGCGATCTCGTGCAGGCGTTCCCCACCGACGCGGACGGCGGAGACCATCGGCGGGACCTGATCGAGGTCACCGACGAACCGGGTCAGAACCTCACAGAAGGTCCGTTCGTCGACGTGGCCCGCGGGGGTCCGAGCGACGACCTCGCCCTGCGCGTCCTGGGAGGTGGTCTCGACGCCGAGCACCATCCGCGCCGCGTAGGTCTTGGTCCCCGCCTGCTGGAGGAACGGCACGAGCTTGGTGGCGCGTCCGAGGCAGGCGACCAGGACGCCGGTGGCGGCCGGGTCGAGCGTGCCCGTGTGGCCGACGCGGCGCTGGCCCGCCGCTCGGCGGACGTCCTGGACCACGTCGTGCGACGTCGGCCCGAGGTCCTTGTCGACGAGCAGGACCCCGGCACGATCGGGTTCACCTTCGCGACGTCGCCTAGCCACCGCGGACCTCCTCGAGAACCGCGACGAGGCGGTCGACGACCTCGTCGAAGGTGCCCTCGGCCGTGAACCCCGCCGCGCGTTCGTGGCCACCCCCGTCGAACCGTGCCGCGACCACGCCGACGTCGATCGCGCCACGTGAGCGGAGGCTGATCCGCCAGGCGCCGGTCGTCTCCTGCCGCCCGACCATCGCGACCTCGGCGACGTCAGCGGTGCGGACGACGTCGATGATCGCTTCGGTTGCCTCGAGGCCAGCGCCGGCCTCGGTCGCGTCCTCCGCCGTCACGTGCGCGTGCACGAGCCGTGCCTCGGGAACGAACGTCAGACGTTCGAGCGCTCGGGCGAGCAGCGTGAGTTCACCGACGGTCCGGGTGCCGAACAGGCGGCGGGTGAGCTCCTCGTGCGCGACGCCGGCCTCGATCAAGCGTCCCCCGAGCTCCATCGCCGCCCGGTCGGTCGTCGCGTGCTGGAATCGTCCCGTGTCGGTCACCAGGCCGACGTACAGGCACGTGGCGAGGTCGACGTCGAGGTCGACGTCGAGCCGGCGGAGCAGCTCGTCGACGATGACCACCGTCGCCGCGGCGCGCGCTGCCACGAGGTGCACCGTCCCGAACCGGGTGTTGGTCGGGTGGTGGTCGATGACGATGACCGGCGCGCCGGCCGCGAGCAGCGGCTGCAAGGCGCCGAGCCGTGAGACCGACGCCGAGTCGACGCTCACGAGCAGATCGACCTCGTCGACGGGGATGTCGGAGGGGGCGACCAGATCGTCGATCCCCGGGAGGTCGGCGTAGGCGGCTGGGACGCGCAACGGCTCCTCACCCCACGTCGGCAGCGTCCGCGCCCCGCGACGGGACAGGGCGAGGTGCAACGCGAGCGCGGCACCGAGCGCGTCCCCATCGGGACCGATGTGCGCCGCGATCACGACGGTCCGACCGTGGTCGGCAGCGTCCTGCAGCCGCGCGACGACCTCGTCGACCGCGCGCGGGTCGAGGTCGGTCAACCACGGCGAGGCGATCTCGGTCACCGTCACGACGGAGCGTCGTCGGTCGGCTCGTCGTCGGCCGCGTCGTCACGCACGCGACCCTCGTCGTACTCGCCGGTCGGCTGCGCGCCCTCGACCGGGACCACCGGTTCGATGCGGCGGAGCAGGTCCTCGACGCGGGAGGCCTGTTCGACCACCGGGTCCGGCTCGAAGGTCAGCTCAGGTGTGGTGCGCAGCTTGGCGCGGCGCGACACACGTCCCTGCAGGCGCGGGGCGACCGAGGCGAGGCCATCGGCGACCTCGGCGGCGGTCGGGACCCGATCACCGCGGGTACGACGGGGGTCGGAGGACAGCACCCCCGGGTCCAGGGTCGAGTAGAAGACCAGCGCGTGCTCGTGGTCGGGGGTCACCTGCGCCTCGGTGAAGGTGACGAACGCCAGGCGCGGGTCCGCCACCTCGCTGTCGACGAGGTCGGCGACGGCTTCACGGACGGCCTTGTCGACCCGCGGGTTGCGCTTCCTGGCCACGGTGGGCTCCTGTCGGTGCGGTGGTTCGGTCTAGAGCGGTGGGTCGGCGTCGAGCACGTCGACCACGTCGACCACGTCGATGACCTCGACCCGGGGGTCACGTTCGACGATGGCCGTCAGGCGGTCGAGGACGCGGTCGACGCCGGTGGCGCTGCCGCTGACGGTGCTGATACCGAGCGCCGCTCGCTGCCAGCGCTCCTGGTAGCCGACCTCGGCGACGGCGCAGCCGAGGTCGTTCTGCAGCCGGGCGATCGTGGCCTTCACGAGGGCCCGCTTGCCCTTCAGCGAGTCGATGCCCGGCAGGTGGAGATCGACGCGCGCCACCCCGTGGTGGACGCGACCGGCATCGTCACGTGCCACCTTCGCCCTCCTCGGTGCTGGTGTGTTCGAGTGAACCGGCCCGGACGGCTGACGGCCCCGCGTGGCGGGGCCGTCAGCACGGGGACCTCAGCTGAGGTGTGGATCAGTCGCGCTCGACCTCGACGGTCTCGAAGGCCTCGATGACGTCCCCCTCCTTGATGTCCTGGAACTTGTCGAGCCCGATACCGCACTCGAACCCGTCACGGACCTCGTTGACGTCGTCCTTGAACCGGCGCAGCGACGACATCTTGTTGTCGTCGGCGATGACGACACCCTCGCGGATGACGCGGATGCCGGCCTCGCGACGCACGACACCCGAGGTGACCATGCAGCCGAAGACGAACCCGATGCGCGGCACCTTGAAGATCTCGCGGACCTCGGCCTCGCCGATGATCTGCTCGCGGAATTCGGGAGCCAGCAGCCCCTTGACCGCACGCTCGATGTCCTCGATCGCCTCGTAGATGATGCGGTAGGTGCGGACGTCCACACCCGAGCGTGCGATCTCGTCGCGGGCGTTCGGACCGGGGCGGACGTTGAACGCCACGATGATGGCGTCCGACGCGTCCGCGAGCCGGACGTCGGCCTGGGTGATGGCACCGACGCCCTTGCTGATGACCCGGACCTGCACCTCGTCGAGTTCGAGCTTGAGGAGCGCGTCCTCGAGCGCCTCGGCGGAACCCGACACGTCGGCCTTGATGATGACGTTGAGGGTCGCCTTGTCGCCAGCTTGTACCGCCGAGGTGAACTCCTCGAGGGTCGAGGGGCGACGGTCGGCGAGCTCCTTGCGACGCTCGCGGGCGGACCGGCGTTCGGCCACGTCGCGGGCGAACCGCTCGGCGTCGACGACGCGGAACTCGTCGCCGGCTTCCGGCACGTCGTTGAGGCCGATGACCTGCACCGGTCGCGCCGGCAGGGCCTCGGTGACGTCGTCGCCGTTCTCGTCGAACATGGCGCGGATCTTGCCGTCCGCCGTCCCGGCCACGAGGATGTCCCCGCGTCGGAGCGTGCCGGCCTGGACCAGCACGGTGGCGACCGGACCACGGCCCCGGTCGAGGTGGGCCTCGACGACGCGACCGCGAGCGTCCTTGTCCGGGTTGGCCTGCAGCTCGAGAAGGTCGGCCTGGAGCAGCACCACCTCGATCAGGTCCTCGAGACCCAGACGCTTGAGCGCCGAGATCTCGACCATCGGGACATCGCCACCGAAGTCCTCGGCGATGAGGTCGTGCTCGGTCAGCTGGGTCTTGACCTTGTTCGGGTCAGCTCCCTCGACGTCGATCTTGTTGATCGCGACGACGATCGGCACCCCGGCCGCCTTGGCGTGGGTGAGCGCCTCGACGGTCTGCGGCATGACGCCGTCGTTGGCGGCCACGACGAGGATCGCGACGTCGGTCACCTGCGCACCACGGGCACGCATGGCCGTGAAGGCCTCGTGACCCGGGGTGTCGATGAAGGTGATCGTGCGGTCGGCGTGGCGGATCTGGTACGCGCCGATGTGCTGGGTGATGCCACCCGCCTCCCCGGCCACGACGTCGGTCTCGCGGATGGCGTCGAGCAGCAGGGTCTTGCCGTGGTCGACGTGCCCCATGACGGTGATGATCGGGGGCCGGTCCTCGAGGTTCTCGGGGTCCTCGGGGGCTTCGATACCGAACTCGAGCTCCTCCTCGGACATGAAGTAGACGTCGAAGCCGAGGTCGGCACCGAGGATCTCGACGGTGTCGTCCGGCAGCGTCTGCTGCACGGTCGCCATCTCGCCCATCTCGAACAGCTTCTTGACGAGGGCCGCGCCGGCGACGTTCAGCTTGTCGGCGAGCTCACCGACGGTGATGCCCGAGAGCACCTCGACGCGGTCGACGGTGATCTGTTCCTCGAGCGGGACGTCACGACGCATCGGACCCCGCGAGAGCTCCTGCTCCGCGGGCGACTGCTTCTCGCGCTTCTTCTTGCGACGCTTGCCGCCGGGGCCGGGAGGACCTCCGCCGGGGCCACCGGGACCGCCGCCGGGACCACCGGGACCGCCGCCGGGACGCGGACCGCCGCCCGGAGCCGAGCGGTAGGGCGAGCTCGGACCGGGGCGTGCGCCACCGGGACCGGGACGCGGACCACCGGGACCACCCGGGCCGCCGCGCTGCGGCGGACCACCGCGGCCAGCCGGCGGCTGACCCGGAACAGGTTGGGGACGCGCCGGCGCGGAACGCAGCGGCGGCGGGATCGAACGCCGGCCGGAGCCGGTCTGCGGCAGGTTCTGCTCGGCCCGACGGCGTGCCTCTGGCGAGTCACCCGTGGCGGTCGGCGACGCCGGTGGACGTGCCGACGGCGGACGCAGGGGCACCTCGCCGGGCTTGAGGCGTGGTGGCGGCGCGCCGGGCATCCGTTTGGCCGGGGGCGTCGCGGGCGGTGCAGCACCTTCGTCGCCGGCGGCCGGAGGGGTCGCGGACGGCGCGGACGGCGGGGAGCCGGCCGCCGCGGCGGGTGCGGCGGGTGCGTCAGCCGCGGGCGGGCTGGCGGGAGGGGCAGCGGGCGGCGTGGCCGGCGGCGACGATGCTCCCGCGCCCGTTCCGCCGTCCTGCTGACCGCGAAGGTGGGGCGGGAGGACCTTGGCGGCCTTCTTGCCCTCGGGCGGCGCTGCGGCCTGCATCGAGCGGTACCGCTCGAGCTCCGCGCGCTCCTTGTCCTTGCGCGCCTCATCCTCGGCCTTGCGCTCCGTCTCGCTCTTGCCGAGCGATTCGCGGAAGCGGGTGCCGTCGGGGCCGGCGACCGAGGACGAGTGCGAGGACGCATCGATCCCGAGGTCGGACAGCCGTCGGAGGACCTCCTTGTTGTGGAGGCCGGTCTCCTTGGCGAGCTCGTAGACGCGGACCTTGTCGCTCACGTGCGGGAACTCCTCACGGCGCCGTGTTCGGGCGCCTGGCCACCCCGGGGTGCGGGGTGCTTGGGCGTCACCCCGATCTCCGGGGTGTTGTGACGTCACCCCGCGCTCGGGGTGTTGCTACCGGTGACCCGTGGTCGGGTCGTGGTGGGTGCTGCGACCTCGCAGCGGAGCTCGTCGAGCGCCGCGCGGATCTCCGTCTCGGGGGCCCCCCGGAGCGCCCGCCGGACGGGTCCGGCGCCGCGCTGACCGGCGGCTTCGATGCAGGAGAGCTCGGGGCAGATGTTCGCGCCCCTGCCGGACGCGCGTCGCCGCCGGTCGTAGCGGACCCCCGCGGGGGTCCGTGCCAGCCGGGCCAGCTCATCCCTCGGCCGGGTCCGACGACAACCGACGCACGTGCGCACCGGTCCCACGTCCGTGGGTCGAGGCTCGCGCATCTCGCGCTGCAAGGGTACTCCCTCCGGGCGGTGGGACCATGGTGGACATCCGACCGACGCGCGGCGCACGTCGGGCGGCCGGGACCGGACCCGCACGGAGCGGTACCGGCGCCGGCGGGTGGATCAGGCGTCGGCCTCCGTCGGCGTCGTCGCCGGTGCTTCCTCGTCCGAGTCGTCGTAGTTGGCCTGCCGGACCTGTTCGGCGGACTCGTACGCGGCCTGGATGGCCTGGGTCCCCTCGTCGGAGAGGGGGTTGCCGTACTCGTCGATCAGGCCGGCGTCGAGCGCCTCCTGGAAGGCGCGCTGCTCCTCGGCGAACTGCGACTCGGACTTGATGTCGATGCGCCACCCGGTCAGCCGGGCCGCGAGGCGGGCGTTCTGGCCCTCGCGTCCGATGGCCAGCGACAGCTGGTAGTCGGGCACGATCACGAGCGCCGTGCCGTCGTCGGGGTAGAGGTAGACGTCGGTGACCTTGGCGGGCGACAGGGCGTTGCCCACCAGGCTCTCGGGCTCATCCGACCACCGCACGATGTCGATGCGCTCGAGCTCCTCGGTGTGGAGCTCCTTCTGGATCCCCCGCGCCCGCTGACCGGCCGGGCCGACGCACGCGCCCACCGGGTCGACCTGCGGGTCGTTGGACATCACGGCGACCTTGGTGCGGTGGCCGGCCTCGCGGGCGATGCCGCGGACCTCGACGATGCCCTCCTCGATCTCGGGCACCTCGAGCGCGAACAGGCCGACCACGAGCGCCGGGTGGGTGCGCGAGGCCACGATCTGCGAACCCTTGAGCTGGCGTCGCACCTCGATCACGACGGCCCGCACGTGCGCACCGTGGTCGAGCCGCTCGTTGGGGATCTGTTCGGAGTAGGGCAGCAGCGCTTCGGTCCGGCCGAGCTCGAGCAGGGTGACGTTGCCCTGCTGGCTGATCTGGCCGGCGATGATGTCGCCCTCCCGGCCGACGAACTCGCCGTAGGTGGCCTCGCGCTCGGCCTCGCGCAGGCGCTGCAGCAGCACCTGCTTGGCGGTCTGGGCGACGATGCGGCCGAAGTCCTTCGGCTCCTCCTGCCACTCGCTGACGATGTTGCCCTCGTCGTCGAGCTCCTGGGCGAAGAGGGTCACGTCACCGGTGACGCGGTCGACGATGACACGGGCTTCGTCGCCGGTGGCCTGAGGGGAGCGCTTGTAGGCGGAGGCCATCGCGGTCTCGAAGGCCTCGACCACGGTGATGAAGTCGATGGACTTCTCGCGCTCGATCTGACGCAGGGCGTCGAGGTCGATCTTCAACTCGTGGCCTCCGTTGCGTTCGTGGTGGTTCCGGTGCTGGTCCTCGCCGCGTACGTCACCACGGCAGCACCACCTTGCCGTGATCGATGTCGGCGAGGGGCACCCTGACGGGCCCGTCGGCGGTCTCGAGGGTGACCGCGTCGTCGTCGGCGCCGGTGACCTCGCCACGCAGGGTGCGCGGATCGCCGAGCTCCTCGCGACGGATCACGTCGACCTCGCGGCCGGTGTTGCGGGTGAAGTCGCGGGGTCGACGCAGCGGGCGCGTCGCACCGGGGCTGGTCACCTCGAGGGTGTAGGCACCGGGGACGAGGTCGGTCTCGTCGAGCACGTTGCCGACCTTGCGGGACAGCATCGCGATGGTGTCGACGTCGAGCCCGTCCCCCGGGCCGATCGCGTCGGCGACGAGCTTGACCACGCGGCGACCCTGCTGACCCTTGACCTCGACGTCGACCAGGTCGACCTCGAGCTCCTCGGCCAACGGCAGCGCCAGCTCACGCACCCGCGCGGGGAGCGTGGTGTCGTCTGGGCGGGCCATCGGGGTGCCTGGTGTCGAGAGCGTGCTGATGGTGGTCCCACGACAACGGCCGGCCCCGGCGGGCCGGCCGTCGCGGTGGACGTCCGTTGTCGTGTGCGGTGGGTTCGCTACCGGGTGCTCGAGCCCGAACGCACGACGCGGGCCGTAGCCCGCGTGGACGCCGAGACTACCAGCGACGCCACACGGTCGCACCCGCGCGATCGCGGGCGGCGGCACGGACGAGTCGCCCAGCGATCAGAAGCACGCACCGCGCGGGAGACCGAGGTGGGTCACCCTCACCAGCCATCGACTGAACGCAGGAACGTATCGAGGTCGATGGCCGGAACCCCGAGCCGCTCGCAAGCAGTCGCGAGGCCGATCCTCGGGGGCCGATCGATCCGGTCGTTCGTGACCACCTCAACGTCAAGAGCCACTGCCTGTAGATCCAGGGCGAGAGCAAGCACGTAGGGGTCTGCTGGATCGGTCTCAGCATCCACATCGATCAATTCGAGGCCGACTTCCTGCATGACCCGTTCGAGGTTCGCTTGGCTACAGAGAACGGGGTGCTGCAGGTGCGGCTCGATACCGAGGAACCACGCCTCCGGAATGTCGGTGTGGCGTTGACCCCGCGCTTCGTTGATGACTTGCTTCGGCACCGCGATCCGTCCCACGAGCACCAGCGCCTTCAAACGCTCGAAGAGAGCCCACTGGCGGTCGGCCGGTACCTCGATCTTCGCTCGGAACACCGAACTCGCATCGAGTATCCAGACCGTGTCAGCCACCGGACGCCGACGCTCGCGTGAGGTGCCGGAGTTCGTCTAGTTCTTGGCCATCGAGCCGAAGAAGGTTCCGCGCATCTCGTTCGGTGAGACGGTTCCGATCCAATCCGTCGAGCAAGACCTGGGCTGTGCGGGGTCCGAGTTCACCGAGCCGCTGCACCGCAGCGGGCCGTCCACCAGGTGGGCCGCCGCTTCGCTTCTGACGATCCCCACCGCGCGCCACCTTCTCGACGGCACCGTAGAGGCTTCCTGGCGCGAGGCCCAGATCGACCAACCGCAGCGCAGCGGCTCGCAAACTCGTCCGAAAGCGTTTCGCGACCTCTCGAGCCAGCTGGAGATCCTCGATCGTGGCGTCACGTTCCGTCCCGAGCAGCGCCAGCTGCCCGAGCACCGCGCCCTGTGGCAACAGGACAGCTGCCGCGACCCGATCACACCAACGTTCGTGCTTCCCGCCGTCCGTGTAGTTCCCCAAGGGCGGCCCGCAAGCCGCTTGTGAGCGACTCGCCAGGTGCGCGAGCTCGTGCATGAGCGTGAACGTACGCGCTTCGATCGTCTCAGCTGAGTTCACGGCGATCATCGGAGCAACGTCGTGGGTCAGCGAGAAGCCTCGGACACCGTCGGCCCCGAGACGAAGGGTGAGTACCAGGACCCCACGTCGCTCGAGCGCGGATCGCCAAGCGGTGAACCCGACTGAGGGGGAGGACCACCCGCGCTGCTCGGAGTTGCTCACCTGGAGCCAGGAGCGGAGCACACGGGCCACGTCATCCGGCTCGTCGCCGAGACCGGCCGTCGGGAGGAGCGCCGTTCCGCCACCCTCCTCGGCGATGAGCTGCGCCAGGTACCGCTGCAGCCGACCAGCGCGCCGGAGCTGAAGCCGCTCGTCAGGTCCTAGTTCACGCGATCCCCATCCGGCAGCGGTTCGTAGATCAGGGGGCAGCGATGAGGACGGGGGTCTCGGAAGGAGAAAGGCTGACTTGGGCCTCTTGAGATGGCGAGCGAGCTTGGTCCACTCACCAGCGGTCGGTTCATCCGCTCCGGAGACCCACGAGTCGAGAACGTCGACCGTCACACCAACCGCCTCGGCGAGCACCTCGGGAGCCTCCCCGCTCTCCGCCATCGCCCATTCCAAGACGGACGGGTTTATAGACACGGTCGACGCGCTCATGTTGACCTCCGTCTCCAGTGTGACAGCTGCCAGCGACACGGGTGATTAGACGTCGTAGACCTTCAGGACCTCGTCGCCGTAGTGGTTGATGACCTTCACCGCGATTCGGCCCGTGCTGGGCACCGGGAAGGGACGACTCGTCGTGGCGTACAGGCTGTCCCACGCATCGGCATCGATGTCGGCCTTCAGCGCCCTCTGCAGCTTGGTGTACGGCTCATCGGCGCCCGTGAAGTAGGCGTGGCGCACGAAGAAGGACTCGCCGTCGTAGTCGGTGTCGACGAACCAGCAGGCGATGTCGTCGGTCGAGTCGGACCGGACCTCGCCGGTCGTCGGGTCGTAGAC